>CAJBMC010000099.1 GCA_903954055.1 uncultured Actinomycetes bacterium
GGAAACGGTGGATGCGTCCCATCCATTCGCTATCACGCTCTGCAAGATAATCATTAACGGTCACAACGTGAACGCCCTTGCCTGCCAGTGCGTTGAGATAAGAAGGAAGCGTTGCGACCAAAGTCTTACCTTCACCAGTACGCATTTCAGCGATATTTCCAAGGTGAAGTGCTGCTCCACCCATCAACTGAACATCATAATGACGCTGACCAAGTGTGCGCTTTGCAGCTTCGCGAACTACAGCGAAAGCCTCTGGCAAAATATCATCGAGCGTCTGACCTGAGTTGAGACGCTTCTTAAATTCATCAGTCTTTGCGCGAAGCGCTTCGTCAGAAAGTGGCGAGATAGAACCTTCAAAGCTATTGACCTGATCGACCACCTTGCTGAGTTCGCGAAGAATTTTTCCTTCGCCAGCACGCATGATTCGGTCTAGAAGCTTCGACATGGAGCAACCTTTCGCACGGAGAGCAATCTCGCTGCCCTATCCCATTTATCTGCTTAATCTTAGTGGCTGAGCGATAGCAGCTGTTACGGCGCCTATCACCTCGATTCCCGCATGGTTTAAGGCGCGAGCCGCCTCTATGAGGGTGGCACCTGTTGTGACGAGGTCATCGACCAGCAAAGCCTTTCCAAGGAATTGCTGACTTTCCTTAACAACAAAGGCGCCATCGAGATTATTCCAACGCTGAGTATGGTGTAACCCACTTTGATCCCGTACAGATCTTGAATGAGAGAGCGGTGTGATGACTGGGATTGAAAATCTATTGGCTGACTCTTCGACCATCTCTTCAATAAATTGCCGCCCACGTTTTCGGACCGCGCTAGATCTTGAGGGAATTGGTATTAAGTAATCAATCCATTCTTCTTTGAGGGTATGTGAAATCGCATGAACAATCGCGCCACTTACCAGCTCATCAGCTTTTCGAATATGTGACTCTTTTGCCGCAAGGATTACCTTCTGGGCAATCGTTGAATAGATAATGCTTGAGGTGACCTTCAATGGTGGTTTCTTCTCATGAGAAATCTTGGTGGTGAAAATATGTGGATTCCATCCGATTCTGCAGGTCGAGCAGATTGCGATACCGAGAACACCGCAGGCAATGCATCGGTTAGGAAAGAGAAGTTCATTAAAATCTTTGAATAGATTCACCTGAGACATTCTGGTCTCATTGAATCTAACAATTAGAGGTAGAAATTCTCCTCGTGGAAATCTTCCGGGGTAGGTTTGATGGGTCGGGATTGAATCTCTGCGCCAGCGATGCGAGGCAACGTCAGAACAAAATTTGCACCGAGACCAGGTCGACCCCAAGCATCTAACTCGCCGTTGTGAAGTCGTGCATCTTCCAGGGCGATTGATAGACCCAAACCGGTACCACCACGCACTCGAGAGCGTGATGGGTCAGCACGCCAGAAACGATCGAAGACTCTTATGAGCGATGCTTCATCAAGTCCGATTCCGAAATCACGAACTGCGACCGCTACTTCACTCTCGGTGGTCGCGATGCGAATTTCAATAGGCGTGCCATTGCAATGGTCGAGCGCGTTAGAGAGCAGGTTGCGCATAATGCGTTCTACTCGCCGCATATCAGCGGTGATAGGTACAACTGAATTGTCAGATTTTGTAGAGACCCCAGATGTCTTCTCATCGCTATCAACACCAAGATCAGCAACGCACCGCTTTATGAGAGCTATTAAATCGAATTCAACGGGCTCGAGAACTGCTACCTCTGCATCAAATCGACTTACCTCCAGTAGGTCCTCAAGGAGTCTCTCGAATCGATCGAGTTGAGCGACCAGCAACTCCGCACTGCGCGCAATCGGCGCTTCAAAGGAAGTTCGATGGTTATAAATAACTTCGGATGCCATACGTAGCGTCGTTAACGGTGTGCGAAGCTCGTGGGATACATCCGAAACGAAGCGCTGTTGAACGCGAGAGAGGTTCTCAAGTCGAGAAATCTGCTGCTCAATCGAGGCAGCCATATCATTAAAGGAGAGCGCTAGCGTCGCTAACTCATCTTTAGAGTTAATCGGAAGGCGAAGATCGAATTCGCCTTGTGTGAATTGCATAGCAACAGAAGCAGCTTCGCGAACTGGCCTTACCACCTGGCGAATTACCAGCCAGGTAATAAATGCAATCAGAAAGACGAGGGCGAAGCCGGTAACAAGAAGCGAATTTTGAATCAAGTTAAAGGTAGAAGCTTGATCGGCAAGTGAAAAGACCACATACATTTCATATCGACCGGCACCTGGGATATCAATGCGGTTTCCAACGAAAAGCGAATCGACATCAGGCGAAGAATTAAATTGAAGTTTTCCGTATTCATAGTGAAGGTCAGATGTCTTTAAAATCTTTGCTCTGACTCCCTTAGGAATCGATTCAGCTTTTGCGCCGTTTGATGACATCTCGTACGAGACCTTTGATCTCTTGGAGGTTGGGGTCTTTACAATAATGACTTCACGCCGTTGCTCTTTAACTCCTTGAGTAGTCGCATCGACAACAATCTCGGCTAATTTCTCTTTACGTGCCTGAACGGTTGCGCTCTGCGTAATAAGTAATTGATATTGGGCATTAAAGAATGCAAGTCTTGCTTCGGCGAGAGATGAGTTGAGGTTTACTGAACGGATTCCATCGGAGAGGCGAGAATCCAAAGCCGAGCCAGCGAGCCAAATAACGCCAAGTGATAGCAGAATCGTTGACGAGACAACTTTGGCGCCTAGTGATTTTTGAAAGGCAAGACGGAGTCTTGTCATTCTAAGCAGTACCGCCTGCCTTATAGCCCACGCCTCGAACTGTCATAACAATCTCTGGATGTTCAGGATCGTGTTCAATCTTTGAGCGTAAGCGCTGCACATGCACATTTACTAATCGCGTATCGGTTGAGTGGCGATAGCCCCACACTTCGCTGAGAAGTGAATCGCGAGTAAAGACTCGACTCGGATCCTTTGCCAGCGCCACAAGTAGATCGAATTCGAGGCGAGTTAATGTGATGAGCTTCGAGCCGCGATGAACTTCGTGAGCTGTGACATCAATAGAGAGATCGCCGATAGTCAAAATACCAGTGACATCAGAATTGGTTCGACGAAGACGGGTACGGATTCGAGCGATCAACTCTGCCTCATCACGGAAAGGTTTCTGCATATAGTCATCTGCGCCCGCTTCAAGGCCACGAACAATGTCGAGAGTTTCACCTTTAGCGCTAAGCATGACGATTGGAACTACTGACTCCTTGCGAATCAAAGTACATACTTCAATTCCATCAAGGCCAGGCAACATCACATCGAGGAGGACGAGGTCCGGAGGATTATTTCTAAATGCCTCCAGCGCCTCGTCTCCACGATTGACGAGATCTACATCGAAACCTGAACTTGTAAGAACAATTCCAAGCATCTCAGCAAGATCTAGGTCGTCATCGACGACCATGATTCTTGCCATTTATGAACCGTGCTCCCAAGAGTTGAGGTAGAGCTCCTGTGCAGGTGTAAGTGTGTCGATATTTCCACCCATTGACTTGAGCTTGAGCGCTGCAACTTCCTTATCAATATATGAAGGAACATCGTGAACACCTGCTGGAAGATTCTTCGCTTCTTTTACGAGGTATTCAGCGGTGAGCGCTTGATCAGAGAATGACATATCCATTACCGAAGCAGGGTGTCCTTCTGCTGCACCGAGATTTACAAGACGTCCCTCTGCGATGAGAAGCAAGCGACGGCCATCAGCGAGTACGTACTCATCTGTCTGGTGGCGCATCTTTGCATTCTTTGACTTTGCATTCTGCTCAAGCCATGCCACGTCGATTTCGATATCGAAGTGTCCTGAGTTAGCCATGATTGCGCCATCCTTCATTACTGCGAAGTGCTCATCACGCAATACATCGCGGTTACCTGTAACAGTAATAAATACATCGCCAACCTTCGCTGCCTCTGTCATTGGCATTACGCGGTAGCCCTGCATCATTGCATCAAGTGCCTTAGTTGGGTCGATCTCAGTGACGATGACATCAGCGCCCATACCCTTTGCGCGCTCTGCAACACCCTTACCGCAGTAACCAAATCCTGCAACAACAAGGACTCGACCAGCGAGGAGGAAGTTTGTAGCGCGGAAGACTGCATCAAGTGTTGACTGGCCTGTTCCAAAACGGTTATCGAACATATGCTTTGTATCAGTATCGTTTACAGCGATCATTGGGAATGTGAGTGCGCCATCTTTCGCCATCTGGTTAAGACGGATAACGCCAGTTGTTGTCTCTTCACAACCACCTGAAATATTTGGAAGTAGTTCGCGGCGTGTTGTGTGAAGAGTGTTGACGAGGTCGCATCCATCATCAAATACCTGATGTGGTTCGATATCAAGTGATGCGTTGATGTGAGCGTAGTAACCATCGCGGTCCACTGCATTACGTGCGAATACTGAGATTCCATACTCGTGAACGAGCGCTGCCGCTGTGTCATCCTGAGTAGAAAGAGGATTTGATGCGCAGAGCGCGATCTCAGCGCCGCCAGCCTTTAGTACTCGCATCAAGTTTGCAGTCTCTGTTGTGACGTGCATACATGCTGAGATACGAACTCCTGTAAACGGCTTTGTCTTTTCGAAACGTTCGCGAATCTGTGCGAGGACAGGCATGTTGCGCTCTGCCCACTCGATGCGCTTGCGACCAGCTGCGGCAAGTGATGCATCAGCGATATCGTGCTTTGGAATAGTTGTAACTGACATTTTTTCTCCCTCAATAGGCTCTTAAGTGGCCTTCACGATGTGATGGCTCTTCTATTTTCGCTTGACCTTCGGCGTAGGGCTCTACTGTGCTGATCGGCTATGGATGTAGATTACTAGCGATAGCGGTGAAAGGCAGAATTAAAGCTTAGGCGCGGATGGTGTTGAGGATTGCATCACGTAGCGATGCCATCTCTTTCGCAGTATTTGCCTCAACGTTGAGTCGAAGGAGAGGCTCGGTATTGGATGCGCGGAGGTTAAACCACCAAGTATCCCCCGTCACTGTTAGCCCATCGAGATGATCCAGGGTCACTCCCTCTCGAGAGCCGTAGATCTTCTCAATTTCACCCGATGCTGCTTCGGCATCTTTGACGGTTGAATTAATTTCACCGCTTGATACGTATCGATTAAATGGTTCGAGCAGAGTAGATAATGGAACATCATTCTCGCCGAGGGCAGCAATCGCATAGAGGGCTGCAAGCATTCCTGAATCTGCCTTCCAAAAATCACGGAAGTAGAAGTGACCAGAATGTTCGCCACCAAAGACTGCACCGGTCTCTGCCATTAACTTCTTAATATATGAATGTCCAACGCGAGATCGCACAGAAGTACCGCCATGCTCGGCCACAATCTCTGGCACCGCCTTAGATGAGATGAGGTTATAGATAATTGTTGAGCCTGGGTACTTCGCTAATTCACGAGTGGCGATTAATGAAGTAAGTGCGGATGGATTTACTAAATGGCCCTTCTCGTCAACTAAGAAACAGCGATCAGCATCTCCATCAAAGGCAAGGCCGATATCTGCTTTATTTTTCTTCACCGCTTTTTGTAGGTCTACGAGATTGGCGGGGTCGATTGGATTCGCCTCATGATTTGGGAAAGAACCATCTAGCTCGTAATACATTTCAACGACATCAGCGTTGAGTTTTGCAAAGACTGCAGGGGCGGTATGACCTGCCATTCCATTTCCGGCATCAATCACAATCTTTAACTTTCGACCACCAGAGACATCAACGAGCTGGAGTAGATGAGCTACGTATTCTTCCAACAGATCTTGCTCACGTTCGACGCCCACTTGGCTCAGTGAAATAGGAGATCCTTCATTAACAAACTTTTCTATCGTGAGCAGACCTGATTCTTTTCCGATCGGGCGGGCACCGCTAAAGCACATCTTGATCCCGTTATAGGCAGCAGGGTTGTGGCTTGCAGTAAACATGGCACCGGGTAGATTGAGTTTGCCAGCCGCGAAATACAACATATCTGTTGAGGCAAGCCCGATTCGGATGACATCTAAACCTTGCGAGGTAACTCCAGCGCTAAATGCATCTGCAAGTGCTGGGGATGAAGGTCGCATATCTTCGCCGATGACAACAGTTCCGGGTTCGCGCTCTAATTTAAGAAAGCGAGCAAATGCTGCGCCGGTGGCAAATGTGAAGTCGGGTGTTATTTCACCATCCACGAGACCGCGAATGTCATAGGCTTTAAAGATTGATGCGCTCATAGAGGTAATAGTAGGAGTTTTATACTTACGAAGGAACCGCGCGTAGATGGCCCCTTCGACCAACGCTTGCAGTCTGGGTAGGTGATGGATCAGCGCTCTCTTGCGGTGTACGCGCAACCTCACGAACTGCATCTGCAATCGCCATCAAGTCATCTTCACTAGGTCCAACGCCTTCGCTGGTTGAACTTTCGCGTTCGACGCTCCAACCATTTGGAACTGTCAATCGAGCTGCATGTCTTTCGCAGAGATCGTATGCGTGAGGTTCTGAGAAAGTTGCAATTGGCCCTAAGACTGCTCGCGACTCTGCATAAATATAGGTGAGAGTCATCGTCGCTGCAGAGCGGCAGCTCACGCGAGAACAGGTACGACCTGCGATGGGACTCATGGAAGAAAGATTAGTGGGCGCGGGTATAAATGTTATGGAATCAACACTCGAATATTCGAACGAGGAATTGAGGTTCGAGTCAAAGTGCTACCCAACACTAGTGGCGCATAGCCAAAGCCACTCTTGGAAGTTATCAGTGCCGCGCCATATGTCGCGGCAGAAGTACTGGTAATCGAGAAGGTACGAATCTGATCAGAGAGTTGATAGGTTGCGATCCCACTTCCACGAAGCTGAACGCTCTTTGAATTACCTCTGGCCGAAATGAGGTTGAGGTCTACCGAGACGTTATCTCCATAAAAGACAAGGAATGGCGCTAAACCAGAGACTGCGAATGTGCCCTTTTCAACCGGCGGGGTTGCGGTGCTCCAGAGAAAATCTGATTTACCCAATGAATTAGTTTTGGTAAAGACCGAAGCAAGAAGTGGCCGCTCTGACGTGATTGTGAGGGCAAACTTGCCGGATGACATCACAACATCGAGTGGAATATCGATAACTTTTCCGGCAGGAATCACGCGACCATCAATACCGGCAGGTGAAAATGTGCCATCGGTCGAAGTAATCACAACGCTTATCTCTGCTCCGACATCTCCCGGAATCAAGAGTCTGAGCGTGTGAGGCAACGATGTTTTCTTTCCTGTCTGCTGAGGAATTGCCGGTATCACTACCGACTTTGAAGCATCCGCTACTGGATTGACCGTATCTCCACCGAGGGCTTGCAATCCTTTTCCGCGTTCATCGGTTAAAAAGGCATTGACGCGTCCGGTCTGCGGTGTCACATGTATTGCGATCGATTTTGCACCTGGAGCAAGCGATGCCAATTGCATCGATAGAAATGAATTTGCCTTCACCGCAAAGTTTTGTTGGCCCTGAACACCATTCTCGGTATAAAGAGTGACACCAACAAGTGCCTTACCTAATCCACTATTGACGAGAGTGAGCGTTCCCTTAGAAGTGATGTCAGCTGTTCCACCAACAAACCATTGAGAGGTAATAGGTGCAAGGCAGGTAATTGCGCCCGCCCAGACTCCCGTCGTTACCTGCCAAGTAATTGGCGTTACCTCTTGGGAATCAATCACAGCTGCTTGCCCACCGCCGACATATCGTCGCGAACGCGAACTATCAAATGCCATCGTTGAGGTACCGGTTTTGCGAACTGGTGTCTGGGGTGAGGCGAGAGAGATTACAGAACTTTCTCCAGATTGATTTGGTGGGCATACAACTGCGGGGTAACTCTCTGAGTACCGATTTGCACGTGATGTATAGCTGACCACATTACTAAAAATGGCTACCGCGACGATAGCTGCCAATAATTGCAAAGCACGATTTCTCATTATGAAACCTCGCGATCTGACATTTCACGGCGTCGACGACCCGCCGGTAGTGCCATCACAATTGCTGTCACTAATGTAATAAGGAAGAGCGAGAGCCAGGCACGTCTAATTGTTCCATCGTGAAGGAATACCACTTCGCCACCTGTAGTTACCTTAAATTGCGGCAGTCCGTATTCAGATTCAGTTCTTTCTAGCCGCACACCTTGAGATAGCGCTTGCCATGATCGACTGTAATTCTCTGTGATTGTCAGGGTTCCTGCCCCCGGCGCAGTGACCGCACCACGAGCAGTATCGAGCACCGAAACCTTGCCAGTTGAATCGGTAAAGATGACATGGCCTGTCGGTTGCCCAATCTTCCAGACCGTACCTGCATCAGTTGCCGATGCTCGGTTGAAACCACCTAAGCCGTCGATAGTTTGAATGAGCTCTTCGTGCGCAGGATTTTTAACAAATATATATTTGATACCAAATGCGGCGAAAACTTTTGAGCTACCAACACCTGTATTGTCAATCAAACCTTCGACGGCATGGGTGATGAGCGGATTGTTCTCAACAGCTACATCAGGTTCGCCTAACGTGATTGCAGCACCTCTGGCAATGTAATAGGCCAAGGTCGTATGGCCACCATCATTGACGGGACGGATCACCAACGTCTTGGCATCAGCCTCGACCGCTAGAAACGCTGGAAGTACTTGTTGGGCATTTCGTTGAACTGGAGATGCAGCCCCAGCAGAGAAGACCCAGATTGATGAAGTCACGCTATATGTGATTGAAATTAAAATGACCAAAGCAACTGCAAAGTGTTGGTAATTTAAGTGAGAGTTTTCTAAGCGAGATCTGATATCACTAAACATGATCACTGCAGCGTTGACTGCTAATGCGGTTGCAATGGCGATAAATGCGCCGGCGTAGACAAACTCTGGGTTGGTGGATCCATTTCCACTGACGTGAAGTGATCCAAAGAGAGCGCCAACGAGCAAGAATCCAATTCCAATTGCAGAATAATCGCGCGCCTTAGTGGCAGAGAAGTAAGTAACGAGCAAGAGGATTGTGATTGGACTAATTGACCACCATGGCAGAGAGCCATCTCCGCCTGGATTTGCAAGCAGGGCTATATTTCCGCCACCTCCCGGTTGCAAGATTCCGATCTCTAGCAAGAGTCGTGAAGGGTGGATGATGTAGGTAAAAGAAGTCGGCATCGCTAGGAAAAATGGTGTGAGCAAGACGATTGACCGACGACCGAGCCGAGTGAGAAAAATAGGGTCGCGATAATTGTGAGAGGCGGCTCGGAAATCTCTGTAGATATAGAAGAGCGATCCAGCGGTAATGACAATAATTAAGATTGGATTGAGAGCTTGCAAAATCCAGATAAAGAGTGAGATTGCAAAGAGATTTCTAACCGAACGTTCTTCGATCTGGCTCCATTGCCCATAAATAGAGATGAAGCCAGGTAAGAGGATTACCAGCGCAACAACACCGAGATGGCCGCCATTGATGGCTGAGATAGAAATCGGTGACATTGCATAGAGCAGAGCACCGGCAGCGCGAAGGACTGGGCTCTCACTCAAGCTCTTCAAAAGTCGGTGTGAACTCCATAGCGCTAAAAATGGAGCGGCGATAAAGAAGAGCGAGATGAAGAGCGCTACATTTCCAAAGGTAAGTAAAGAACCGAAACCAACAAAGAGATTCCACGTCGGTGCAACCGTGTTTGAGCCCATTCCAACTTCATGCCACGACTCAACGAAGAATTTCCAAATATCTGATGTTCCTGCTGGTGAAGAAGCAAGTGCTCCACCGGAGAGTGCACCCCAGCGATGTCGCGTCCAACCAAAAGTGACTACCAACAAGAATGTTGTTGCAATGACCAAAGGCTTTGAAAAAAGTGATTTCCAGATATTGGTCTGGAGTGGAGTAAGTATCTCCTCATCCTCAATTGCATCTAAGTCGCTGATAACTGGAGCGGTATCGCGATTTTCATCTGGAAATATTCGACCACGAAGATCTTCAACAACACGATTAAATCCGCTTCGAAATTGAGCCCACCGAGAAGGAATGTACTGTCCAACGATGCCGGATGAGACTAAGCGCTGACTTTTGCGTAACGCTCTGGCATTGATGAGTTCGCGCGGATGAATGAGTAAAGATGCAATCGCCAAAATTTCATCGCCTGCATAGCCTGGAAGCTTGGCAAAGAGAAATCCCAACGCTCGAATTACTGCGCCACCAAGAAGCTGAAGTGAGAGCAGTGGAAGTTTCCACCATGATGAATTAGCGAGAAGTACATATGCGGCATTGCGGCGATCGAGCAAGAGCGGGCGATGCAAAGGTGCGCCGGCAATATCAATTGCTCGTCGCTCAGATGAAGCTGCCTGAGCATGAAAACCGATTGCCGAAGTGACGACTAATACTGAGTGGCCAGCGACATGTACACGCCAACCAAAATCCACATCATCACGAAAGAGTTCGAGATTTGGATCAAATCCACCAAGTTCTTCAAAGACATCTCGGCGAATGAGTGCACCAGCTGTGCTTACTGAAAGCACCTCATGATTTCCGTCGTGCTGACCTTGATCGTATTCCTGCGCTTCAAGTCCGGTCCAACGAGAACCGTTGGTGGCGATACTTATTCCAACTTCAAGTAAATGTGTTCGGTCATGCCACCCTAAAAGTTTTGGCCCGGCCATGACAATATTGGGGCGATCGGCAATTGCAGTTGTTAACTCTTCCAACGCTCTTGGATCGAGTGCGCAATCATCGTGAAGTATCCATAACCACTCCTCCAGACCTGCAACTGCAGGTGGAAGTTGCGAAACTCCATAACTTAAAGCTTGGCCAAAGGAGGTTGCACGATCGAGTGCAACTGTCGGGATGCGAGCGCCTTTAAGAAGTTTTGCTGATGCATCAACAGAGCCAGTATCGATTGCAAGTATTTGATCGGCGGTGCGAGTTTGGGAAGTAATCGATGCAACGACTTCAGGTAACCACGTTGCTCCATCATGCACTACAAGGAGTGCAGTGATGCGTTGCTTACTCACGATTCTTTATGCAGGGCGACGCTTAAGGCGACGACGTTCGCGCTCTGAGAGTCCGCCCCAGATGCCGAAACGTTCATCGTGTGCGAGTGCGTACTCAAGACATTCTTGACGAACTTCGCAAGAGAGGCAGACGCGCTTTGCTTCACGGGTAGAGCCACCCTTTTCAGGGAAGAAAGCCTCTGGGTCGGTCTGAGCGCAGAGTGAGCGCTCCTGCCATGAGAGCTCCATATTCTCGCCGTTGGCGAGTTGGATAGTTGGTCCAGCAGATGGGGTTGCAGATGGGGTTGCAGATGGGGTTGCAGTGGGAATTGCTGGCTTGCCAGTCGAGAAACCTTCTGGGCGGATCGGCATATGTCGAATCTCCTCAAGTCATTAGGGCGTAATTCGTGAATGAATTGCCGCGCTCTAGGGATGAATTACACCCATGTAATCCCGGTAAGTCAACCCCTGGAATATCAAAAATCTGGTCAAATCACGATGAAAAGTCGATTTATGGAAGGTTTATAGGCTCAGATATCGCACTGGAGAGGTAATGGCGCGATTGAGAAACCCCGGCGGATATCACAGTGTTATGGAAGATAAAGCAGTGCGAAAGTCGTGCACCATCTCCAATCGTGACGTTATCGCCAATGATGCAATCATCGATCTGGACATCGGCGCCGATGGTGACGTTGGAGCCAAGTGAGCTCTTTCCCGTAATCGTGGCAGAGGCATCGATGGCACATCCCGGCATCGCGTGGAAATCGTCCGCAATCAGATCGCGCGAGCCTTTAAAGAGCGCCGCAGGTGTACCTACATCGAGCCAATAAGCCTGCTCTTTATATCCATATACAGGCCTTCCACTTTCAACGAGTGCGGGGAAAGTTTCACGTTCGATACTGACAACTTCGCCCAATGGGATTCGATTGAGTACCGAAGATTGGAAAACATAACAACCGGCGTTGATTGAATTAGTAATCGGGTTATCCATTTTTTCTAGAAACGCGGTTACTCGCCCATCACTATCGGTTGGAACGCAACCAAATGCGCGCGCATCTTCAACTTCGATGAGGTGAAGTGTGGCATCGGCTTTTTTAGATTGATGAAAATTAATTTGATCAGCAATCGAATGCCGGCTTAGTACATCGCCATTGAAGACGACAATTGGCTCGTCACCGAGATTTTCGAGATTGAGCATCTGCGCTGCATTACGAATCGCACCGCCTGTGCCGAGAGGTGCCTTCTCAACCGCATAGAGAATCTTCATTCCCCATCTTGAGCCGTCACCGAAATAAGGAGTGAAGACTTCGGAGAGATACGAAGTCGCCAATACCAAGGTGTGGATTCCCGCTTTTTGCGCTGCGAGTATCTGATGTTCGGTCACAGGTAAGCCTGCTACTGGCAACATTGGCTTGGGTGATTCAGATGTAAGTGGTTTTAGTCGTGTGCCAAATCCACCTACAAGAAGTATTCCGACTGCCATTGTTACACCTGCAACGATTCGATAATTCGAGATGCAGCATCCTTGATCTGTGCATCTGTTGCCGTCATCGCAATTCGAATGTGCTGTGAGCCCTTATCGCCATAGAAGATTCCAGGTGTTGCGAGAATTCCACGTTCGGCAAGCCACGAGACCGATTTCCAACAATCTTCATTGCGAGTTGCCCATAGATAGAGCCCGGCATCGGAGAAATCGATAGTAAATCCCGCTGCGACAAGTGCTGGAATTAGCGTCTTTTTGCGGGCGTTATATCGCTCGCGCTGTTCTGCTACATGACTGGAATCTGAGAGCGCAGCAATCATCGCCTTCTGCACCGGAAGTGGCACCATCATTCCGGCATGCTTTCGCACCTCCAAAATTTGTGCGATGAGAGTCGGATCGCCGATAACAAATGCTGCTCGATAACCAGCAAGATTGGAGCGCTTTGAGAGCGAGTGCACGGCGAGAATATTTTTATTATCGCCTTCGGTAAATTTTAAGATTGAAGTCGGAGTGATGTTGGTGCCAAATTCCAAGTAGCACTCATCTGAGACGACTACTCCCCCGGATGTACGTGCCCATGCGATAGCGGCGCGATATTCATTCTCGCCATGAACACGTCCAGTTGGATTTGATGGCGAGTTCACCCAGGCAAGTTCAGCTGCTGGCCATGATGCGGCATCGATAGCGACTGTGGTCGCCTCTGCTTTTGCTAGAAGCGCGCCTACTAGATAAGTGGGGTATGCGACCTCAGGGAAAATAACGCTCTTTGCGGTGAGAAGTGTTGGTAGCCATGCGACAAATTCTTTTGAGCCAATTAATGGCAGGACTGCAAAATCTCCAGTTGCTCCTAAAGTTCTTGCTGCATATTCGGTGATTGCGGCGCGAAGCTCGGGCGTTCCAACTGTGACTGGATAACTTGGCGAGTTAGCAGATGCACGTAACGCTTCTTGAATGAATTCAGGTGTGGGATCTACCGGAGTTCCGACAGAGAGATCGATAATCCCTGCTGGATGTTCTTTCGCAGTTGCGCCATATGGTGCGAGCGCATCCCACGGGAAATCAGGAAGTTTGTGGCCCAAGTGCGCTGACATCGGCGTGGTCAGAGTTTGTCTGTCCCACCTTTGATGCTCCGCCAGGTGAACCTAGCTCAACGAAAAATTCAGTGTTGATCTTCTTGTAATCCTGCCACTGACCTGGAACGTCATCCTCATAGTAGATAGCTTCTACCGGACAGACTGGTTCGCAGGCGCCGCAATCAACGCACTCATCTGGCTGGATGTAGAGCATGCGTGAGCCTTCATAGATGCAATCGACTGGGCACTCTTCGCGGCAAGACTTATCTTTGACATCGACGCAAGGCTGAGCAATCACATAGGTCACGATGGGCCTCCTTAGTAGGACTCTTCTTCAGTGAGTAGACGGTTGTTGAGTAGGCGGTACTTGAATAGGCGGTAATTCTAACCCTGCAAAGTCATTAATGCGCGATTACAGTGGCGGAATGAGTTTCGAGGGTGAGATTGCTGCCGCCATTGGCAAGCGAGTCTCCATTCGCCTCCACGAAGGCGAGAGCTTTCGAGACCTGCTCGGGGTATTAAAGGATGAGAAAACCATCATCAAAAAAGACGGTACCGAAGCAACATTCGCTGCAGATGAGATCGCGCTCTTTCGCCAGGTACCAGTTTTTAACCGGCGGGACGTGAAGTCTGATGAGTTAAAGCTCTACGACACCAGAACTCGCCAGGTTGAGACGATTGCGCAACCAGGTGCTCCTATCTCGTTGTACTGCTGCGGTCCTACTGTCTATCGCGATGCCCATGTTGGAAATATGCGGACATTTCTCCTGGCAGATCTCTCTGCTCGCGCCCTAGAAATTTCTGGCCATCAGGTCACCGTCGTCCAGAACATCACTGATGTGGGCCATATGTCAGAGAATATTCATGAGGAAGATAAGGTTTTGGAAGAAGGACATCGTCAATCTTTATCAGCTTTAGATATTGCCCGTAAGTATGAAGAGTATTTCCATCGTGATCTTTCGCTACTCAATATTCGACCAGCCGACTATTACCCTCGCGCAACTTCGAGTATGCAATTGATTATCGATGCGATTTCACAATTAATTCAAGTGGGTGCGGGATATGTAGGTAGCGATGGAAATGTTTATTTCGATGCTCAACATTTCGAGAGCTACGGCGCCATTAGCGGAAATAAAATTGACCAACTAAAACCAGGTCACCGTTACGAATACACCGGAGATGGCGGAAAGAAGTTTCATGCAGATTGGGCGCTCTGGAAGTTAGCTGGAAATAGAAGCGAGATGGTCTGGGATTCACCGTGGGGAGTTGGTTTCCCTGGTTGGCATATTGAATGTTCGGCGATGTCATTGGAATTACTGGGAGAAAATATCGATCTGCATATCGGTGGGATTGATCTGAGATTTCCTCATCATGAAAATGAGAGAGCACAGACAAACTCCATCGCTGGCAAAGAGGTTGTGCAGCACTGGTTACATGGCGAACACCTGCTTTTTGAGGGAAAGAAGATGGCAAAGAGCTCAGGCAATGTCCTTCTGTTGAGCTCGGTCATTGAGGCAGGGTTAGATCCCTTAGCTCTCAGATTAGCTCTACTTGAAAATAGATATCGATCCCAGATGGATCTCACTTGGGAATCTCTCAAGGCGGCTGATGCCACCCTTCGTCGCTGGCGTGAAGCAATGCAATCGTGGGGCAGCTCTGAAGAAGTTAAATTTGATAGCGAGATTAATTCATTGATGATGAATGATCTCGAGACTCCAAAAATCTTAATAAAATTGCGCGCCATCGAAAGAGATAAATCAATCGGCGAACAAGATAAGCGAGCAATTTTCTTATATGCAGACCAGCTACTTGGATTAGATCTCAATCGCATTGTCGAGCAGGTCGAAAGTGTCGAGCTCACCTTAGAATCATTTCAATTACTTGAGGCACGCGCAGCTGCTCGCGCCGCCGGAAATTGGGCCGAGTCAGATCGAATTCGAGATTTGCTCGCTCGCGCTGGAATTGAAGTGCGTGATGGAAAAGATGGACAGAGCTGGGAAATTAAGGCTTAACACCTAGCGGCGATAGCTAATAGCACTACCAACGTTCCCAATAAGAGCAGGCTCGAACCAACAGCATCACCTTGAACTAATAATTCTTGGCCGGCGCCGAATGTCGATGCGCGAAATAAAACCGCAATCCAACTCATCGCTGCAATAGATTTATATGAACGTGAACCAAAGTGACGTCCGATCCACCAGATAACTAGGTATGAGAAAAGTAACGAGGCGATTACCCCCAATGGAGGAATTGTCTGATGGAGCAATAATGCGGGAACCGCTGCTGCCGCACCATAAAGCGCCGCAATCAGATATCGCACTAGAGATCTACTCCAGCAAACAAATCAGTCTCGCGCTGATTGCTATCGAGCGGTTCAGATTTAGCGCCCTTAATCAGCGTGTAATACTCATTTCCCCACACCTGCAACCCGAGATTATCTGAGAGCGCAAAGAATGGACCATCGACTGCAATCTGGGTTGCATGGGCGCGCATCGCATCCATCTTTGCCTGTACGTAGTCGTTGCCATCGATGAGAGCGGTGACGAATGAATCGTCTTTGCAGAATGGAAGATCTTCGGCGTTATCGACGCCCATAAAATCTGAACCAAGTTCTTTCATCTTGTCGATTCCCTGTTGAATCACAGAACGCGGCATGACGTTCCAATATATTTTTTCAATATCCCAGTTCGATTTTTCCGCCGCTGCCATTGCAACGCGATGTGCCTGAATATGATCTGGGTGGCCATACCCCCCAAATTCATCGTAAGTAATCATGACGTGCGGCTTAACCTCGTCTATGACCTTCACCAATGAATCGGTAGCGCTATCGAAATCTGCATTCCAGAAGTTATCCTTACGCTCATTAGGCTCGGTTCCCATCATTCCGCTATCGCGAAACTTCTTATCTGGTTGTCCTAAGAATCGATGATCAGATACTCCGAGAGCCTTCATTGCCTCTGCAAGTTCTAGAACGCGATGTTCACCAAGAAGATCGTCTCTTGTAGCAGCCTTATGTAAATGTTCCTCGACGAGGATTTCGCCTTCTTCGCCTCGAGTACATGTCACGAGAGTAACTTGTGCGCCGAGAGCTGCGTAGAGCGCCATTGTCGCGCCATTATTGATGGTTTCATCATCCGGGTGCGCATGCACCAAGAGGAGTCGATAGCCGTTATATGAATTGCGCATCAGTAAACCGGAAGACTCTTATCAATTTGCTTCGCCCATGCAACTACGCCGCCTGCGACGTGAGATGCATCTGCAAAGCCAGCGTTCTTAAGAATTGCTAAGCATTCAGCGGAGCGGACACCGCCCTTGCAGTGCAGAATAATTGGCTTATCTTGCGGCAAGGTTGCCAGGACGCTTCCATCAATAAAGCCTTGCTTTGGAATTAGATGAGCACCAGGAATTTGTACAATCTCAAATTCACTTGGTTCGCGAACATCGATGAGATAGAAGTCTTCCTTCTTATCCATCTTTGCCTTTAATTCTTGAACTGTGATTGTTGATCCAGCACTCGCTTCTTGAGCTGCATCAGAGAGAGTTCCGCAGAACGCTTCATAATCTGGAAGCAGGGCGGTCTGACGTGGATTTTCGCTGCAGATGGGGCAGTTAGGATCCTTGCGAATCTTCACCTTGCGGAAACTCATCTCAAGCGCGTCGTAAATCATGAGCGAACCAATCAGTGATTCGCCGACACCAGTTAAGACCTTGATTGCCTCTGTTGTTTGAATAGAACCGATAGTCGCGCAGAGAACTCCGAGTACGCCGCCTTCAGCGCAGCTTGGAACCATTCCTGGAGGTGGTGGTTCTGGGTAGAGGCAGCGATAACAA
>CAJBMC010000100.1 GCA_903954055.1 uncultured Actinomycetes bacterium
TCACCACAGTTGCAACGGGATCGTTTGTATCGATTGACCTAATACTCCAAAAGGAAGTCTCAAAGTCATTGCGCTCCGGCGGAGATCCATCAGAATTTGGATTAGGAATGATTCCCGCAGTCTTGGCAGGCTCTCCCGTGTAGGTGATTTTGTTGTAGGAATTAGTTTGAGCAACAGTGACACGTGAATTTTTCAAAGTTCCAGTTGTCCATGCAGGTTGGAACTTTCCGGCACGAATTGAAACCGACCAGCTGACACCTAATTGAAGTCCGAACCCAGTTCTGCAATCTAAGTTAAGTGGATTCCCATTAGAACAGACTCCAGTGGTGATGACTTGAAATTTACTATCCCAACCTGAATCAGAGATGAAGAAGAGCAGAGCCCCAGGTGGCAAAGTGGTGTTACTCGGTGATGTAGGAGGTTGAATCCAACCTAATGTTTGAATGAGATCTCGCCCATCTTCGTTCTTCAGGCCTTCAACTCTCCACTCATAAAAATTGCATTGAGTAGAGATTCCACTCACATTTGAGCATTGTGCAACGGAGGAACGGCCGGTGAGGCTGGCAGTCGCAATATGGCCATCAGGGAAGGTAGCCGTTAATTGCTCAACACAGTTATCGGTTTGAGAACTATCGCAGATAGAAATCGGTACAGATGTATAAGTTTCCGCGGCAATAGATTGCTGAAAACTCAAGAGCGAGAAGAGGCAAACGACGAGTGAAACTCGAATGGACTTCATAGAAAGAGAATACTGCGCAGAAAAATGATTTAGCGAGGTTGAGTTAAAGATTGACCAGTCGCAGTAGGTCTACTTGCCGCGCTTTTCGAGACGCTCGACATCTGTAATCAAAACAGCGCGACCATCTAGCTTGAGCCAATTTCGGCCAGCAAAATCTGCGAGGGCCTTATTAACGGTCTCGCGAGATGCGCCAACGAGCTGAGCTAACTCTTCTTGTGTGAGATCGTGGTGAACAAAGAGACCTTCATCTGTCTGCTTACCAAAGCGAGTACCTAAATCGATGAGCGCCTTTGCGACGCGACCTGGAACATCTGAGAAGACGAGATCGCCGACCGCTTCGTTGGTGCGGCGGAGGCGTTGGGCCAAACGCGCGAGCAGTTGAAGAGATACATCTGGATTTTGACGAAGCCATGGAATTAATTTTTCGTGGCTGAGCGATAAGAGCTTTGCATCGGTAACAGCTGTAGCTGTTGATGTGCGTGGTCCTGGATCGAAGAGCGAAAGTTCGCCGAACATTTCGCCAGGTCCGAGGATTGAAAGTAAGTTCTCGCGCCCATCACCGCTTGAGGTACCGAGCTTGAGCTTTCCATCAACAATCACATAGACATGTTCGCCTTCATCGCCCTCTTTAAAGAGGACTCCACCCTTGGAAATCTTCACCGAATCCATGGAGGCGCGAAGTGAAGCAGAAGATGCATCATCTAGCGCAGTAAAGAGCGGGGCGCGACGTATAACTTCATCATCTTGTGGCACACGGGTACTTTATACCCGTGCCCGCCTATAAGGAAAATCAGAATCAGGCCCGGGCTATTTACCGCATTCTCACCAAAACTTATCCGAATGTTCGCTGTGAACTCGATTTTAAGAATCCACTTGAACTTGTTGTCGCAGTGGTTCTCTCGGCTCAATGCACCGATAAGCGGATCAATCAGATAACCCCAGCTCTCTTTAAGAAATATAAGAAGGCGAAGGATTACGCGAAGGCGCCACTTCCTGAGATTGAAGAATTTATTTTCTCAGCTGGTTTTTATCACGCAAAGGCGCGCCATCTGAAAGGACTTGGAACGAGATTGGTTGAGGATTTTGGTGGAGAAGTGCCTGCAACGTTAGAAGAACTTATTACCTTGCCTGGCGTCGGTCGCAAAACTGCAAATGTTGTTCTGGGGCATGCATTTGGAATTCCAGGAATCACTGTTGATACACATTTCGGTCGACTATCACGACGCTTTGGTTGGACGACATCGATGGATCCGGTCAAAGTTGAATTTGAAGTTGGAGATTTGATTGCTCAGAAAGAGTGGACCAATCTCTCTCAGCGAATGATTTGGCATGGCCGACGAATATGTCACTCGCGCAAACCAGCATGTGGCGCATGTCCAGTCGCTAAAATCTGCCCATCAGTTGGAATCGGCGAGATGGACCCCGCAAAAGCAGCGCTATTAGTAAAGACAGAAAAGGATTTTCGATGAGACTTCTAGGCAAGAGCGCGGTGGTATTTGCAGCGCTATTGATACTCGCATCATGTGGAAATTCGGCGCCTATCATTACCGGTGATGTCGTGGGATGTAATCACATCGCGCTTATTGATCACCCCGCACAGGTTATTACTCCAGATTGTCTTGATAATTCAAAAGGGGTAAATATCGCTGCTATTAAAGGGCCGGCGATCATCAATGTCTGGGGTTCTTGGTGCACCCCATGTAAGAAGGAGATGCCGTTCTTCTCTGAATTCTTTGCCACGATGGATCCGCAGATTCAATTAATCGGCGTAGATGTTGAGGAGAAGCGGCCAGAAGATGGTCGAATGTTTGCGCGTACACATGGAATTTTATGGCCAAATCTCTACGACAGCGATGGTTCCACTAGGAAGTACTTCGGAATGGGCGTGCCAGTAACTTGGTTTATCGATGGAGATGGCAAAGTTCTGTATAAGAAAATCGGTCCATTCAATTCAGTAGAGGAACTCCGAACCATGACCTTTAAATACTTTGGACTCCGCGGATGATTTTCGATCTGATCTTCACACTCGTGGCACTTGGTGCGCTCTTTAATGGTTACAAAAATGGATTAGTCACAACTCTAATTCGGACCGCATTCTTCATAGTTGGTGCAATCGCTGCGATGTACTTTGTTGTTCAATATAACAAGACGGGTTGGCTTATTGTTGCAATCGTTACCGGCGCCTACGCGGCCGCCTGGGTCGGAACTCAGATTGCAAAGACACTTCGTTTTACCTTAATTCGCGGACCGCTTCGTTGGATTGATTCATTGGCCGGTGCACTTTTCGAAGTTGGTAAATATGTACTTCTCTTCTACATCATCGGCACAATCATTCTCTGGTCGCCTTGGTCTTCAGGACAGAATGATCTGGCAAAGAGCAAGGTCTATCTTCAGATTGATCGCCACGCCCCAGGATTTATCGCCTCTGCACATAAAGAGGTCGAAAAATTGCTCGCTAATCCTCAGCTGTAGCGCTCTTTAATCCTTCAGA
>CAJBMC010000101.1 GCA_903954055.1 uncultured Actinomycetes bacterium
CTATTCAGTAAGAATCACTGGTGATTGGCGTGGAGATTTATCTCCACTGGTAACTAAGCGCAACCGAGTGGCCATCATTTACCCCGCAACCATGTCCTCTTATATGCCGTCCTTCAATTTCGCTCAGACCGAAGTTATTTCGCTTGAAATTCCAGATGGTGAAGCGGGAAAGAGCCAGGCTGTACTTCATTATCTCTGGGCAGAGCTTGCGCGATCTGGATTCACGCGCAGCGATCTCATCGTTGCTATTGGCGGCGGAACAGTGACAGATGTCGCCGGTTTTGCCGCTGCCTCCTGGTTACGCGGAATCGATTGGGTTGCGATACCCACAACTCTCGCAGGCATGGTCGATGCCTCAGTTGGCGGCAAGACCGGAATCAACTCGGCATACGGAAAGAATCTGATTGGAGCATTTCATTCGCCGATATCTGTAATCATCGATCCATCGTGGTTACCTTCGCTCAGCGATCGTGACTTCGCAGCAGGATTGGCAGAAGTCATCAAGTGCGGCTTTATCGATGATGCACAAATTTTAGAATTGATCTCGGGGATGAAGACCTCGCAAATTCGCGCCAATGATGCCCTTGTAAATAATTTGATCGAGAGATCTGTTCGGACAAAGGCCAAGGTTGTCAGTGAAGATTTCAAGGAATCTGAGCTTCGAGAGATTCTCAATTATGGACATACCTTTGGCCACGCGATCGAACGGGTCTCGGAATATTCGATACGTCACGGCGAAGCCGTTGCGATTGGGATGGTCTTTGTTGCCGAGCTCTCACATGCACAAGGGCTCATTAGCGAGGATTTACTTCAGAAGCATCGAGAGCTCCTTCACACGGTAGGGCTTCCAACTAGTCTGGCCAACGTGCCAGGGGGTACGCAGTGGGAGAGCCTTTATTCCGCGATGGCGCTCGATAAGAAGTCACGAGGAAACTCAATTCGTTTCGTTGCAATCACCGAAATTGGAAATTGCACCCGAATCGAGGGAGTTACTGAAGCAGAATTGAAATCAGCATATGAGAAGGTTCTCTCATGAAAGTTCTCATCATCAACGGCCCGAATCTTTCTCGTCTAGATATCCGTGACTCTGCAATTTACGGGGATCTCTCTTACCCGCAGCTCGTTGAATTCATTTCTTCAGCGGCGAGAGAATTAGGTCTTGATGCCGATATCCGTCAGAGCAATGAAGAGTCCGAGATTATTGGCTGGTTGCACGAAGCCGCAGATAGCAATTCTCCCGTAATTATCAATCCCGCTGCATTTACTCATTACTCTTACGCAATCCGCGATGCTGCTGAACTCGTAAAGGCGCCACTCATTGAGGTGCATCTTTCCAATCCGTTGGCGCGCGAAGAATTCCGTCACACCTCGGTGATATCAGGAGTAGCTAATGGAACCATCGGAGGATTCGGGCCTGATTCATATGCCCTCGCCCTTCGCGCTCTCGTAAAGTTATTGAAGAAGTAGGGTAAACTCGCGCCTTGTGCTTCGAACGACGAAGCTTTTCGAACTGGAGTTAGAGAATGGCAACAACAAACGATCTCAAAAATGGCATGGTCCTCGATATCGAAGGCCAGCTATGGACTGTTGTTGAATTCCAACACGTTAAGCCGGGCAAGGGTCCA
>CAJBMC010000102.1 GCA_903954055.1 uncultured Actinomycetes bacterium
ATGAAGATCTGACTGCGTGGTTTGAGAAGAATCCAACCGAAGGTAAAGAAATCGTTCGCAAGAGTATTGACGCCGCATCTGCGCGCGTTGCTGCTCGAAAGGCGCGCGATCTCTCACGCAGTCGTAAGGGACTTCTTGAAGGCCGTGGTATGCCAGGAAAGTTGGCAGATTGTCAGTGGACTGATCCAGAGAAGTGTGAACTTTATATTGTTGAGGGCGACTCGGCGGGTGGTTCAACAAAGGGTGGTCGTGACTCGCGCTATCAAGCAGTGCTTCCTATTCGCGGAAAGATCCTCAATGTTGAGAAGGCACGCATCGATAGAGTCCTTCAAAATAATGAAGTCCAGGCGCTTATTACAGCGCTAGGTACTGGTATTCATGATGAGTTCGATCTTGCAAAGTTGCGCTACCACAAGATTATTTTGATGGCAGATGCTGATGTCGACGGCCAACATATCCGTACCTTGCTCCTCACCCTTCTCTTCCGCTTTATGCGTCCACTTATTGAGAATGGTTTTATTTATATCGCACAGCCACCTCTCTATAAGTTGAAGTGGGGCGGTAAAGAGCCAGTGCAATATGCCTTCTCTGATAAAGAGCGAGATGGATTTATTAAACTTGGAATTGAAGGCGGTAAGCGCCTTCCTAAGGATGACGGTATCCAACGCTTCAAAGGCCTCGGTGAGATGCCCGCAAAAGAGCTTTGGGATACAACCATGGATCCAGCGCATCGCGTTCTTATCAAGGTAACACTTGATGATGCCGCCGCTGCCGATGATCTCTTCTCAGTTCTTATGGGTGAAGATGTAGAACTCCGCCGTAGCTTTATTCAACGCAATGCTAAAGATGTTAGGTTCTTGGATATCTGATGAGCGATAACACAACAGAAGAGACTGGTCACGGCCAAGCCGATCGCCAGGAGACCATCGACCTACAAGTTGAGATGGCCCGTTCTTATCTCGACTACGCGATGTCGGTTATTGTCGGTCGCGCACTTCCTGATATTCGGGACGGCTTAAAGCCAGTACACCGCCGTGTTCTCTATGCGATGTATGACGCGGGTTACCGTCCAGATAAGGGCTATTACAAATCTTCCCGCATCGTCGGTGATGTTATGGGTAATTACCATCCCCACGGTGATACCGCGATTTATGATGCAGTTGTTCGTCTCGCGCAATTCTGGTCACTTCGCTTTCCGCTCATTGATGGAAATGGAAACTTTGGTTCACCAGGAAATGATCCGGCTGCTGCAATGCGTTATACCGAGGCGCGGTTAGCTCCACTTGCCATGGAGATGATGCGTGATATCGATGAAGACACTGTGAACTTCATTGATAACTACGATGGCCGCTCCCAGGAGCCAACAGTCTTACCAAGTCGCTTTCCAAATCTTTTAGTTAATGGCTCTGCTGGTATCGCTGTAGGTATGGCGACAAATATTCCACCACACAACCTCACTGAAGTTATTGCTGCAACAGCATGGGCGCTAGATAACCCAGAAGCGACACCTGCTGAGACCCTGGAAAAGGCAATGTCCTTTATTAAAGGACCAGACTTTCCAACTAAGGCACTTATAGTTGGCCGCGAAGGCATTGAAAATACTTATCGAACTGGTCGCGGCTCAGTTGTTATGCGCGCCGTCGTTGAAGTTGAAGAGATCAACAAGCGCACCTGTCTTGTTGTTACTGAGCTGCCCTACCAAGTAAACCCAGATAATTTGGCTCTAAAAATTGCCGAGCTCGTTAAAGATGGCAAAATCAAGGGCATCGCTGATGTCCGCGATGAGGGTAATGAGCGCTTAGGTCAACGCCTCGTC
>CAJBMC010000103.1 GCA_903954055.1 uncultured Actinomycetes bacterium
CCTTGTAGTTGAAAAGGTAATCGTTGAAGGACCAGGTCTTATCTCAGTAATAATGCGCGGTCGCAATCTTCGCAACCTTGCTGCAGAGGGTGGACAATTTTTTAGCTGGCGCTTCTTAACTCGCGGACATTTCTTGATGTCACATCCGTATTCACTATCTGCAGCTCCTACTGAAAATCATCTGCGCATCACCATTAAAGACCTTGGCGATCACTCGCGCGCTACTCGATATATCAAGAAGGGCACACGAGTCTTTGTTGAAGGCCCATATGGCGCCTTCACCGCAGGCCGTGCAACTCAACCTCACCTCGTGATGGTCGGCGGCGGCGTTGGTATTACACCAATTCGTGCCTTGATGGACGAGTTTAAAAACGGTGTGCAGATGGATGTTTTCTATCGGGTCTCTAAGCCAGAAGAGTTGATCTTGAAAGATGAGCTCGACTACTTGGTTGCGAACTCCTATGGATCCACACGGGTTCACTACATGGTCGGATCTCGTAAGCAATTTCCTATGACCGCGGAATTTCTTAAGTCATATGCCCCACGGGTAGCAGATAGCGATATCTATATCTGTGGACCAGAGGCTCTTGTCGAGACAGTCCGCCACGCAGCTGCAGAGCTAGGCGTGCCAAAGAATCGTTTCCACGATGAGGACTTCGCCTTTCACCCGGCGTAAGAAATAAAACTCGCACGCCAGATAGATAACTTATACAGATTTTTCACAGATAGAGAAGAGAAGATACGGATATGAAACGCGCATTACTTATTGCAGGTGGCACGGTCGGTGGACTCGGCGCAGTACTTGCCATTACACCGCCACAGCTGACTTCATCGACGACCTCTCTTGCACTCGGCGGCGGAACATCTTTGCCGGGAACTTCAGGTGGCACCTCTGCTTCAAATTCGGCAGCGACTACAAAGGCAACACCTGCTGCAACTAAGGCTCATGCAACAAAGAGCGCAACCGCCAGCGCATCTGCATCTGCCTCAACCACTGCAGCATCAAGCCAAACTTCAGCACCTGCTGAGACAAAATCTGCGACACCAACGGCGAGTGCAACACCAACTGCAACAAAGACGACTGCAGCTCCAACTACAAAGAACGTCTCTGGAACATTTACCGGCGATGCAGTCAACGTTGGTTACGGAATCGTGCAAGTTCAGATTACTGTTAACAATGGCAAGATCACTGACGCACAGGCAGTGCAAGCACCATCTGGTCGTAATGATCGCTTTACTCAGATGGCCGTTCCACAGCTACGTCAGAAGACACTTGCTGCGCAGAGTTCACAGATCACTGGAGTATCTGGCGCCTCATACACATCTTATGGTTGGTATAAATCTTTAGTTTCAGCGCTAGCTAAGGCAGGCTTGTAAGAGTTCATGGCCATTGCTCGTGGGGCATATCAGATAGAGGTTTGGGGAACCATTCTCTATATCGAAGCTGCATCCACGACTGTCGATCGCGCCGCAATTAATGCGGCTATCGAAGATGTAAAGAAATTTGTCATCGATGTCGATAACGCATTCTCAACATATAAAGAGAGTTCATTCATCTCTCGCTTGCGACGTGGCGAGATTGAGATTGGGCAATGTCCGCAGGATGTTCAAGAGGTCTGGGATGCATGCCAGAATGCAAAGTATTTATCCGATGGTGCATTTGATCCATGGAAAGTTAAAGGCGGCTTTGATCCATCA
>CAJBMC010000104.1 GCA_903954055.1 uncultured Actinomycetes bacterium
AGATGGAAAGGCAATCTTGGTCAACATCCCACTCGATGGAAATTCAATTTCAGCAACGCTTCCTAACGATAAGCCAGTCCTGCCAGCAGTTGTTGCAGCAATTCGTGCAGATGTAGCACCACTTGCCAAAACAGTTTCGCTGACTCCATATGTCACTGGCCCAGCGGGAATCCTTGGAGATCTCTTCGGCGCATTTGGAAGTCTTGATTCCAGCCTCTTACTTGTCACACTCGGTGTGGTTTCAATTATTTTGATTATCGTTTATCGATCACCAATTCTCTGGGTGATTCCTCTGTTATCGGCAATCTTTGCGCTCTCGACTGCCGGCGGAATTATTTACCTCCTCGCCAAGCACAATGTCATTGATGTTGATGGACAGTCACAAGGAATTCTCTCGGTCCTTGTTGTGGGTGCGGCAACCGATTATGCGCTCTTATTAATTGCGCGATATCGCGAAGAACTCCATCATCACGAGTCTCGTTTTGATGCAATGAAATCAGCCTATAAGGGTGTCTGGGAACCAATTCTCGCATCAGGTTCAACGGTAGCAATTTCGCTATCAATGTTGCTCTTCAGCCAGCTCACCAGCACTAAGGGCCTTGGTCCAATTGGTGCAATTGGAATTGTTTCAGCGATGCTGACAATTCTCACATTCCTTCCAGCGATGCTCGTTCTCTTTGGACGTTGGATCTTCTGGCCTCGCAAGCCACGCAACGATGGCGATGATCATGTTCTAAGCGGACCTTGGTCAAAGGTTGCAAATGGAATCGGACGCAACCCCCGTAAGGCATGGGTTATCACAGGCGTTGCGCTGCTCGCTCTCGCCTTTACCTCAACAACTCTCAAGGCAGATGGTTTAGGAACGGTCGATACATTTACCGGTCATCCTGAATCTGTAGTCGGTCAGAAGCTTCTCCTTAATCACTTCCCTGGTGGTGAAGGCGATCCAACGCAGATTGTCGTTGCTCAAGGTAAAGCGGACGCTGTGATGGCTGCGGTATCAGCAGTCAAGGGCGTCACCGATGTTGCATATGAAGTCGATCCGATGACAAGGAATGTAAAGCAAGTTGGCGGAAAAGTTATCCTCGATGCCACACTGGATAAGGCGCCTGATAGCGTCGAAGCGGGTCTTTATATAACTCCGATTCGCGAAGCAGCCCAAAAGGTGGATCCGACTGCTTTGGTGGGCGGAACTTCTGCGACATACTTCGATGTTCGTACCGCAAATAGCCACGATAACAAGACGATTATTCCGATCATCCTTCTTGTTATCACATTGATCCTCGGACTACTGCTACGAAGCGTGATTAGCGCAGTTGTCTTACTGGCAACGGTAGTACTTTCATACTTTGCAACTTTGGGAGCATGTGCACTCGTCTTCAACAACATCTTTAAATTCGCAGGCGGGGATAACTCATTCCCGCTCTTCGCATTTATCTTCCTTGTGGCACTTGGTATCGATTACAACATCTTCTTGATGACACGCGTGCGTGAGGAAGCTGGAAAAGTTGGTACTCGTGCCGGCGTTATCAAGGGCGTGACTGTGACAGGTGCCGTGATTACATCAGCTGGAATCGTTCTTGCGGCAACCTTTGCCGTTCTCGGAATGTTGCCGCTGGTTCCCTTGGCCGAGATTGGATTCTCAGTTGCCTTCGGTGTTCTGCTTGATACTTTGATCGTTCGCACAATCTTGGTTCCAGCTCTCGTCCATGAGATTGGTCCAAAGATCTGGTGGCCTTCTAAGCTTCAAGATAAGTAATCCTCGATGAGTTATGTAGTTATCGGTGGAGGGCTCGCAGGTTTAAGCGCTGCACTGACCTTGCAAGATGCAGGGGAGTCGGTTGAACTCTTTGAGGCATCCGATGGCGTTGGTGGGCGAGTCCGCTCGGATTTCATCGACGGCTACATTCTTGATCGTGGTTTTCAGCTGATTAATTCTGGGTACCCAGAGATCAAAAGACTCAGAGTTCTTGATGAGATCGACTTTGTTAACGCACCGCGCACCGTCGATGTCGTAACTCCATTCGGAGTGACCTCTATTGGAGATCCGCGAAGCAATCCAATTAGTGCGCTCACTAGCCCGCTAGGTTCGTTGCGAGAGAAGTTCTCGCTCTTAACCTTTATGGGTAGAAAGAATCTCCAAGGATTATCGCTTGAGGAAGGGCTGCTAGCTTCTGGCGCGGGTGACTTCTATGAGAATCTTTTAAAGCCATTTCTGACAGGCGTCTTCCTGGCCTCACCTCGGGAGATAGATTGTTACTACGGGCGCGAGATCATCCGCACATTCTTAATTGGAAAGTCAGGGCTACCTCGGGCTGGTGTCGGAACACTTTCCGAGGCGATTGCGGCTCGAATTGAAAGTATTCATCTCAATTCCCCAGTCACCAATCTCAATGAGTTTGCTGGCAAAAAAGTAATTGTCGCAACCGATGCGCATACTGTTTCTCAATTATGTGGCAGTAATCAGATCACAAAGAGCGCCGATAGCTATACCTGGTATCACGCTCTTCCTGCCGGAATCGTGAGCTCTAAGAATCTACGAGTTACCAGTGCATCGAGCCCGATCATCAACTCAGTCGCGCTCAGTAACGTTCTGCCTTCCTATGCACCAGAGGGAAAGACACTCCTTTCATCAACGTCAATCACTGCGATCTCCGATCAAGTAGCAGTCGAAGAGATTTCAAAATTTTGGTCACTTGTTCCTGGAGATTTTCAACTCGTAAAAAGGTACGAGGTTAGAGGCTCGCTTCCGATCTTCGCCCCCGGAGTCTCACGATCTGCACAGAGTGCGCGAGTGGGAGAGAACCTTTATTGTGCAGGTGATTACCTCACCGCTGGTTCGCAGAATGGAGCTCTCTTATCTGGACGACTCGCAGCTGTGGAGTCGATGTCGAATTAGATGTCGATTCAGTAGTTGTGCTTAAGCGTTGCTTGGCGCAACGAGCGCGGCAAGAGCGGTAGTGATGTGCGGGTAATCCCACTCAAATCCAGCTTCGGTTAAAGCCTGCGGCACAACCTTCTTAGAACCCAGGATCTCAGCAGAGAATCCGCCCATTGCAATTTTCAAAGCGATAGCAGGTGCGGGAAATAGCGCAGGGCGGTGCATCGCTCGTGCAAGTGCTGATGTGAACTCTTGATTAGTGACCGGATTTGGTGCGGTGAGATTTACCGGACCAGAGATATCTCCTTCAAGCATAAAAGTGATTGCGCGAATGAGATCGTGGAGCGTAATCCAAGACCACCATTGCTTACCATTACCCATTTTTCCGCCCAGTCCAAAGCGAAAGAGGGGCAACATTTTTCCAAGCGCTCCGCCAGTGGGATCTAAAACAAGTCCAGTGCGGATCTTTACCGTCCGGGTGTTGTGAGCAAGATCTGCTGCACCTTCCCATTCGCGACAGACTGCAGCGAGAAAATCGTCACCAGCGTTATCAGTTTCAACAACTGCTCGGTTACCGGATTCGCCATACCACCCGATTGCACTTGCCGAGATAAAGACATCGGGCTGGAGCTCTGTGACGGCATTTGCAATGGTGGTTGTGCCAAGTAGTCGAGAGTTGAGAATCTCCGCCTTGTACTTCTTATTCCAGCGCTTATCGCCAACACCTGCACCTGCTAGGTGAATGATGGCGTCAACGCCACGGAGTGATTCAAGATCAACATAACCACTCTTCGGATCCCACTGCACTTCATCGGGGGAGACCGGCGCTCTGCGTACGAGCCGCTGAACTGTATGTCCTTCACTCTTGAGATGACCGACCAGCGCTGAACCAATGAGTCCAGATGCGCCAGTTATCGCAATGCGTTGTGGGGTAGTCAATTAGAGTCCTAGATCTGCTTCGAATGCTCCGCCTTCAAGTCGCTCTTTGAGAGTGACTAAGAAGCGTGCAGCATCTGCGCCATCGACAACTCGGTGGTCATATGAGAGACCGAGATAGACCATTGAGCGAATCGCAATTGATTCTCCTCCATCATCACCTTTAACAACCATTGGACGCTTAACAACTGCGCCGAGGCCAAGGATTGCAACCTGAGGTTGATTGATGATTGGTGTATCGAAGAGCGCACCTCGTGAACCAGTATTGGTGAGGGTAAATGTTCCACCACCGAGTTCATCGGGAGTGACCTTGTTATCACGTGTGCGAGCTGCAAGATCTGCAATCTTACGAGCAACGCCGCCCATATTGAGATCACCAGCATTATGAATGACTGGTACCAATAGGCCGCGCTCCGTATCTACCGCAATACCTAGGTGCTCAGCACCATGGTAAATAATCTGATCGCCTTCCACTGATGAATTAAGAACTGGGTGTTGCTTGAGCGCTTCACAGGTTGCAACAGCGAAGAATGGAAGGAATGAGAGCTTGACACCTTCACGCGCTTCAAAGGTTGCCTTTGAACGATCACGTAAACGGGCAATCTTTGTTACATCAACTTCAATCACTGTTGTGAGCTGAGCTGAGACTTGGAGTGACTCAACCATGCGAGCTGCAATCACCTTGCGAAGACGAGACATCGTGACTGTTGTGCCGCGAAGTGGTGATGCTGCTACAACTGGAGCTGCGGCGCGTGGTGCTTGAGCGACAGGCGTAGAAGATGATGCAGTAAGCGGAGCGGATTTAGGTGCTGCTGCCTCTACATCCTCACGGCGGATACGCCCACCGATTCCGGTGCCCTTTACAGATGCAAGGTTGACGCCAAGATCATTTGCGAGTTTACGAACGATGGGAGTGACGTAGGCATCGGCTGGTTGTGAAACTGGAGCAGCAGGTGCTGCAACTGGCGTTGCAAC
>CAJBMC010000105.1 GCA_903954055.1 uncultured Actinomycetes bacterium
CCGCTCCTCATTTCTGGCGGATGGGTTTGATCCTGATCTTGCCGCTTGCAATGTATCTCTACTTCTTCCGCCGTGTTCGTACCACTGATTCACATATTCCATCATCTGATGGACCGCAAGGCGGAAAGCTCTCTCTTGCATTCTGGATTACCTGGGCTGGTTTTATTGCAACTATCGGAACTGAGTTTGCAACATCATTCTGGGCAGCTGCTCTTGTGAGAGATCGCACCGCAGCTACAGCAGCCATCTCAACAATTGCAATCATCGCCCTTGGACTTGGTATGGCGATTGGCCGATTCTTTGGTGGGCGCGCATTGCATCGATTCACACCTGATCATCAACTATTGATCTGTCTTGGAGTTCAGATGTTTGGCTTCTTTGGAATCTGGCTCTCACACACGCTCGCTATCAGCCTTCTCGCGCTGCTCATTACCGGCCTTGGAATCTCCATGCAATTTGGGCTCACCTCACTCCGCTTGATTAATCACAGCGACGGGCGACCAGAGCTTGCAATTGGTAACAGCTCACTTGCTGCAGGTATCGCTATCGCAGGGGCTCCATTTTTACTCGGAGTCCTCGGTGATCATTACGGCATCTCTCGCGCGTATTTGATGGTTCCAATTCTGATTTTGGTAGCAGCATCAATCGTAAAGTTTGTGCCGGCTCATATTCCGCATGCAGAGCTCGACCGCTTGGAAAATTAAGGCAAGACGCTCGATACCCGAAGATCTGCTGGCGCTTCAACTTTATCTTTAAAAATTATCCAAATTACTATTGAAGCGACAAGTGAGATACCTCCGCACGTTGCAACGGTCTCACGGACGCCGATTGCCTCAGTGAGGTAACCAATCAACAACGAACCGAACGGTGTACCTCCCATAAAGATCAGAAGATAGATACCCATAACGCGACCGCGGATAGCGGGATCGCTCTTGGTTTGAACATATGAATTTGCAGAGATCAACATCGTCAGCGCTGTGATTCCACAGAATGGAAGCCACAACCCATACCAGGTATAGGTCGGTGCGATTGAAAGAATCAAGACTGCAATCGAGAATGCCATTCCGAGTTTGATAATAAATCGCGCATTTCTAAATCGATCAAGTCGCGCGCTGAGTAGAGCTCCCGAAAGTGAACCAATAGCAATAAAGGTTCCAAGCAAACCGTATGAGGCAGGTCCTTTACCAAATATTTTCGTCGCCATTAGCGCGTTAAAGATCTGAAAGTTCAGACCGAATGTTGCGGCAAAGAAGACCAATAACATCACTACATATAAATCTGGGCGAGCTTGCGCATACCGAATGCCTTCGCGGACAGTTCCAAGGGTCTCTTCCTTCTTATGGAAGTGAAAATCCTTTTCACGCATAGCTAATAGCGCAGCAATCACAAATATATATGTCACTCCGTTGATGATGAATGATGGCCCAGTGCTAAAACGTGCGATTAATAAGCCGGATAGCGCTGGCCCAACGAGTCGACCGGCGTTGAAGTTAGCTGAATTCAGGCTTACCGCGTTACCTACATCAGATGGACCAACTAGCTCTGAGGTAAATGCTTGTCGAATTGGCGCATCAAGAGCGGTAACTATTCCAAGGAAAGCCCCTCCGACAAATACATGCCAGAGTTGAATGTGATGGGTAACGACTAGCAAGCCAATCACAATCGATGTCAGACCGGCGAAGAAGTTAGTTGCGATGAGCAGTTTTCGTTTATTGACGCGATCGGCCAGAGCGCCACCGTGAAGACTAAAGAAGAGGACTGGTGCAAATTGCACTGCAGTCACAGCGCCGAGCGCGGCGCCGCTGTTATGAGTAAGTTCTAGAACGAGCCAATCTTGTGCAACGCGCTGTGCCCATGAACCGATATTTGAGAGCGCATTCGCGGGATAGAGAATGCGGAAATTACGGTGGCGAAACGAACGCCAATTTCCTTCCGCATCTACTGTTCTACGCATTACTCTTCTTCCATGTCATCAACTCAAGGTTCAACAATTAAATCTGTTGTAACTCTAGTCTCTATCGGAACGATTTGCTGGATTGCAGCAGGTGTTATTGCACTCGCAGCTGGAGCAGAGGCGAAGATTATCTGGACATGCTTTGTTGGCGCCGTGTTAGGCGTAATGGGAATTACTTATTCAATACGTCGAAATCGACGAGAAGGAATTTAAGAAGCTCTCTGCTTACGCTTCGAGTTGTGAAGCGATACCGCGAAGAACTCGACCAAGACGCTCAGCTTCTGTCCCTGATGGGTGGCGACCATGGCGGAGGCCATTTCCAACCTTGTCGAGAATCTTGATGGTGTCTTCAATCATTGCAGCGAGATCATCATTGTTGACGCGAGAATTTTCTGCAAGTGAGACCGGTGCATCAACGATATGCACTGACATTGCCTGAGGGCCCTTACGAGAATCAATAACAGAGAACTCAAGCTTTGTTCCTGGCTTTACTGTTGTTACGCCAGCAGGAAGAGCTGTTGCTGCCAAATAAACATCTTCTCCTTCATCTGATGAGATGAAGCCAAAACCCTTTTCGAGGGAGAACCATTTCACGCGACCTGTAGGCATAGTGATTACTCCTTTGAATGAATCGGTACTCGTGTAGCCACGGGGATGTGGGCAGAGTGATAGTTTAACTGAAGATTGAACTGGCTTGGTAGGGGGTTTTACGCTTACAGGGTCGCTTCGCTAGTTGATTTCGCTCGGCTTCACAAGGTCGCTTCGCTGTGAGCTCCGCACCCATGATCCACTGAAACCACCCGTGCATCATCAGGTGCAATCGCATTTGCGCAGACACCGAAAGATGATCGAAGTGAACCTGCAAGCGGAACAAAGAAGCCACATGAATTACACGGCTTTGGTGCTTGTTCTGCCAAAGGTGTTGTTGGTCCGCGATCTGATGAGTACCAACGTTTCGATGCTTGGTCACGACCTTCAATGGAAAGTACGCGCGGGCGCATTAGACCAAGATCAAATACTTGGGTCGCATCGAGATCTTCATCCTGCGGAAGTGCAGATGCACCAGGGACGAGTCGAGTGTCATCAAGCAAGCTCGGGACGATAACGCCCGGTGTGATGTCTTCTGGAACGATGCGATCACGATAAGGAATGTGATCAGGTGCAAGAAGTGAATCTGGACCGGGCAGAACTACAACATCACAAATGGTTGGCGCTGTTGCTTCATCGACTTTTGCAACAGTGACGCCCCAGCGCCAACCTTTGTAACCTGCAATATCTGCGTTGAAGAGGTATGTGGCGATGCGATTATCGTCGTCGAATTCGACCGAGATAAAGTCACCAACCTGTGTTGCAAACTCTGCTTCTGCAAGAGCCGCATCACGGGCGATTGATTGCGCATCGAATGATTTCATATTAGAAATCCATATCTCCGCCGCCTTGTGGAGCTTGCGCACCCTTTGGCTCTGGCTTATCTGTAATTACCGCCTCTGTTGTAATAAACAAAGCTGCAATCGATGCCGCATTTTGAAGTGCAGAACGTGTGACCTTAGCTGGATCGATAATGCCAGCCTTAATCATGTCTACATATTCTCCAGAAGCTGCATTAAGACCGAAACCTGCTTCGAGGTTACGAACCTTCTCGACAACGACTCCACCTTCAAGGCCAGCGTTGATTGCAATCTGCTTTAGCGGCGCTTCAATTGAAACCTCAACGATGCGAGCACCAACAGCTTCTTCACCTTCAAGCTTGAGCTTCTTAAATGCTGCAGTTGCTGCCTGAAGAAGTGCAACGCCACCACCGGCAACGATTCCTTCTTCTACTGCAGCCTTTGCGTTACGCACTGCATCTTCAATACGGTGCTTACGCTCTTTGAGTTCAACCTCTGTTGCAGCTCCTGCCTTAATGACAGCTACTCCACCAGCAAGCTTTGCAAGGCGCTCTTGTGCCTTTTCGCGATCGTAATCAGAGTCAGTCTTCTCGATTTCGTTACGGATCTGATTTACGCGACCCTTAATTTGGTCAGCATCTCCTGCACCTTCAACGATTGTTGTCTCTTCCTTAGAGATAACAACCTTGCGAGCGCGACCGAGAAGTTCGAGGCCAGCTGTTTCGAGCTTCAAGCCAACTTCCTCGGAAATCACCGTCGCACCGGTAAGGATTGCAATGTCCTGAAGCATCGCCTTACGACGATCACCGAATCCTGGAGCCTTTACAGCTGCAGAACGGAATGTTCCCTTGATCTTGTTAACAACGAGAGTTGCAAGGGCTTCGCCTTCAACATCTTCAGCGATGATTGCAAGTGGCTTACCTGATTGCATCACCTTTTCGAGCAATGGAACTAAATCCTTGATTGAAGAGATCTTGCTATTGACGATCAAGATATATGCATCTTCAAGAACTGTCTCCATGCGATCTGTATCAGTTACAAAGTATGGAGATAGGTAGCCCTTATCAAAGCGCATACCTTCTGTGAGCTCGAGTTCGAGTCCAAAAGTGTTTGACTCTTCAACGGTGATAACGCCTTCCTTGCCGACCTTATCCATTGCTTCCGCGATCATCTCGCCAATTGTTGAATCAGCTGCAGAGATTGATGCAGTAGCTGCAATCTGCTCTTTTGAATCAACTGACTTAGCCATAGAGAGTAGCTCTGCAACGATTGCTGCCACAGCCTTCTCGATGCCGCGCTTAAGCGCCATTGGATTTGAGCCAGCTGCGACGTTGCGAAGTCCTTCGCGTACGAGAGCCTGTGCCAATACTGTTGCTGTAGTTGTTCCGTCACCTGCGACATCATCTGTCTTCTTGGCAACTTCCTTTACGAGCTCTGCGCCAATTTTTTCCCAAGGATCATCGAGTTCGATCTCCTTAGCGATTGATACGCCATCGTTGGTAATAGTTGGAGCGCCCCACTTCTTCTCGAGGACGACGTTACGTCCGCGAGGGCCAAGGGTTACCTTGACTGCATCAGCGAGTACGTTCATTCCGCGCTCTAATCCACGGCGCGCTTCTTCATTAAAGGCGATCTGCTTTGCCATCTAATTACTCCTCATATTGTCGAACTGAATGGGCCGACTTATCACTCTCGACCCGTGAGTGCTAACGCCAAGCCTAAGGGGGGTTATTCCCAAGCGCAAAACGGAGGTTTGAAGCGGAAGTAGGCGAGCGCAAAACGGAGGTTTGAAGCGGAAGTAGGCGAGCGCAAAACGGAGGTGTGAAGTCAGGAATTAGCGGGCGGAACGAGCCTGCATACGAGCCTCGCGGAGGCGTCGAAGCCGCTTTACCAGCATTGGTGAAGCCTCGAGAGCATCATCGCGATCGATGAGGTCATTGAGTAGCTGGTAATAACGAGGAGCGCTGAGATCGAAGAGTTCTTTGATTGCGCTCTCTTTTGCGCCAGCGAAGCGCCACCAATTACGTTCGAAGTCGAGGATGCGGACCTCGAGATCGGTGAGGGTCGAACCCTGCGTACCTGGGTTTTCTAGCGCTGACATATGACCAATCTTAGATTGGAGCTATGACAAAGTGTGGGATGTTGCGTGAGATTTACGGGCTGCTTTAACTATATTGCGAAGCATCGTGGGGAAGATGAAGAAGTGAAATGGCGAGACGAGATACCAGTAGATCTGGCCACCTAATCCTCGAGGAGCAAAGAGCGCATCTTGCGAAACTAATGTTCTGCCATCTCTCTCTTCAACTTTAAATTCAAGCCAAGCCTTTCCAGGCAAAATCATCTCGGCATAGAGACGTAGCTTCTGCTCTCGCTGAATTTCTTCTACTCTCCAAAAATCTAAACTATCGCCCGTTCTTAGTAATTGTGGATCTCTTCTTCCGCGACGTAGACCAACACCACCAACCATGCGATCAAGTAAACCTCGTAGAAACCACAACCAACCTGAGCCATACCAACCATGCTCGCCACCGATGGCTTCAATCTTCTTCCAGATTTCAGCGATAGGTACATCTGTTGTGAGTTCGCGATGATCTACAAGAGTGAGCTCGCCCGCCCATTCTGGATCGCTCTGCGCTTTCTGCCATGGGGCGGTGGGATACGCGGCATCAGACCATCGAGTGACAACTTCATTATTGGCAGTGCGCGTCAACGCTAATTCAATCGCTTGTGAGACTGTCAAAAGTCCATCTACAGGTGGCGGAATCTCTCTATCAATACTCTTTGCAGGATCGGCAACAACTTCACTAATGAGTGATTCAACTAAAGGTCGAGCGAGAGAAGTTGGAACGGGTGTGACAAGGCCAATCCATAAACTTGAAAGCTTCGGCGAGAGAATCGGGATTTGAAGAATGATTCGCTTTCGGAGACCAACACTCTTAGCAAATATCTGCATCATCTCTGCATAAGTAACAATCTCTTTGCCACCGATATCGCGAACTCCATCGATTGGTTTTGCTAAATCGGCAGCTGCCCGCAAGTAATAAAGAACATCTCGAATCCCAATAGGTTGAGTTCTGTTAGATACCCATTTAGGAGTAGTCATAATCGGAAGGCGATGGGTGAGGTGGCGCAACATTTCAAATGATGCTGAACCAGATCCGATAATGATTCCGGCGCGAAATTCCAGAACCGGCACCGGGCCGGCGGCGAGATGAATTCCAGTATTCATTCTGGATGTCAGGTGTGGACTTCTATTTTCATCATTTGCGATCCCACCCAAATAAATGATTTGTGACACACCTGCCGCTTCAGCTGCTTGAGCAAATCCATCAGCCATCTCTGATTCAATCGCATCGTAATCAGTGCCGACATTTATCGAATGTAATAAGTAATACGCGGTATGAATTCCGGCGAGCGCTCGATTCAAATCAGCGATATTGCTCGCATTTCCTTCGATTATCTCAACTTTCTCGGCCCAAGTTTGGCCGAGAATTTTCTTTGCATCTCGAACCATGACTCGGACATTTTTATTGTCATTCAGTAAATCGCGGACCAGCCGGCCACCGACATATCCCGAAGCCCCTGTAACAAGATAGTTACGCCCTTGATTCTGAAAGTTCACACCATTGAGCCTAGACTGCCCCCATGAGCACTTCTACCCCAATTTCGACCACAAAACCGAAGGTGGTCATCCTCGGCGCTGGATTCGGTGGCCTTAACGCTGCCCGCGCGCTGGCCGGCAAGGCAGAGGTCGTCGTTGTCGATCGCCATAACTTCCAAACATTTTTGCCCCTGCTCTATCAGGTATCAACTGCAGGTATCGCCGCTGACAATGTTGTGCACCCGGTTCGCGGCGCCCTACGCAATACAGATATCAAATTCCGCATGGGTTCTCCAATCTCGATTGACCATAAGCACAAGACAGTGAAATTAGATTCTTCCGAAGTTCTCGAATTTGATCATTTGATTATTGCAATGGGTTCTGTCACTGCCGACTTTGGTGTACCTGGAGTTGTCGAGCACGGCCTTGGAATGAAGAGCATCCATGAAGCGCTCATGATTCGTGCTGAAATCATGCGCCGTTTTGAAGATCTCTGTCGCTTTGAAGATGACACTCGCCTCTCTGTTGCAGTTGTAGGTGGCGGACCAACCGGAGTTGAGATGGCTGGCGCACTTGCTGAACTCAAGCGTGGACCGCTCCATCACGATATGGCGCATGCTGCAGAACATATTGATGTCTATTTGATTGAAGCAGGTCCACGAATCCTGCCGATGTTCACCGAGAAGCTCTCTGCGCGCGCAACTCGCGACCTACAAAAGCTTGGCGTGCATGTTCGTACAAATACCGCGGTCCGCGAAATTAAATCTCGCAAGATTGTGCTGAAGGAAGGCGATCCAATTCCGGCTGAGGTAACAGTCTGGGCAGCCGGAGTTAAGGGCGAACCAGCAGCTGGTGCACTCAAACTTCCTATCGTTGGTTCTCGCGTCGCTTCTGAGCCAACACTTCAAGTAAAGAACTACCCATATATTTGGGCTATCGGCGATATCTCTGGTGCGCTTGCTCCTGATGGTCGCTTCTATCCAATGGTTGCACCGGTTGCGATGCAGCAAGGAAATTTTGTTGCCGAGCAAATTCTTAATCTCGTTGCAGGTAAGCCACTCCGCGAATTTAAATACAAAGATAAGGGTTCTATGGCAACCATCGGTCGCCACAAGGCAGTTGTCCAAGTTCGTAAATTCACAATGGTTGGCGCTCCTGCTTGGTTTGCATGGTTGTTCTTACACTTGTTCTATCTTCTAGGTGGGCGCAACAAGATTGGTGCAATTGCAGACTGGACCTGGAACTACATCACCTTCGATCGCGGCAATCGCCACATCATGGATTCACTCGACTAAAAATGCCCAGCTACATCGATCTGCGAGGCCACCAGACATATTCATATGAATGGCCTCATCACGGCGAAGCTGTTCTTTTACTTCATGGTGGTTTAAGTCAAACATCGCACTTTGATGAGAGTGTGCTTCCAGCAATTGAATCAAACTTCCACATCTTTGGCTATGACCGTACCGGGCATGGATTTACCGGCGATCGTGAAGGCAGTATGCACTTCGATTTTCAATATAAAGAAGCTGTTGCCTATCTCGAAGATGTTGTTAAAGAGCCGGCTCACTTAATTGGTCATAGCGATGGCGCGATTATCGCTCTGATGGTCGCACTTCATCGACCTGACCTCGTCAAATCTCTCGTTCTCTTCGGTGGCCTCTTTCACTTCAGTGGCACACTTCCGATGCCTGACTTTGATGGCAATATCTCACAAGGCGATCGCGATGAGTACGCCGCAACTTCGCCAGATGCACCTGAAACTCAAGAGGCGAAGATTCGAAAGATGTTCTCGATTTGGTATTCAGAACCCGCATACACGGTGGACGATGTAGCAAAGATTCAATGCCCGACGCTAGTTATTGTCGGCGATGATGATGTGATTTCTCATGACCACACAATCGAAATGTTCGAGGCGCTGCCTCAAGGTCAGTTAGCGGTAATTCCAGGAACTTCGCATCAGGCCAATAAAGAGAAGCCAGAGTTCTTCCAAATGCTTATCCGTGATTTCTTAAACGACTTGTCTTACCCGCAGACCAAAATGCCTCAGCGCCGCGCTTAGATCTTTGGCGGAAAATTTTCTAAGATTTTTATAGCAACTTCTTCAATATTTATTGATGGATTTTTTGCTGTTGCGTATCTTAATATTTCATTCTCAATCCCAAAAATATTTACTGTAACCCCGTTAATTGTCAGCTTTGATTCTTCATGAAATTGAGCCTGATAAAAGGCAAGCAATGGAACCACTTTGATACCAATTCCCTCTGAAGTTAGAAAATCTGCGACTTTATCTGAATAGGTTCGAAGCTTCTCTGCTAAAGGTGTCTGATTTTTTCCACCTACGCGAAGTCTCTTAATTCCGTCTTTGCCTGTAGCAATCGTGACCTTTCCCGTGTAATTCTTGGCATCAATTACAAATAGAACCTTGGGAGTGATCAAAATATGGTCAATGTTTGCCCTGGTTCCCGGCATCGATAGATCATGTAGAACTGTTAACCCATACTCATTTGCAAGGTATTCAAGATCTCTTGCAACACCAAGCTCACCAATCAAGCCTTTGTCGCGATTTGATTTCCGAATTTGCATCTTCTCGGTTTGAAGCGAGTGTGCGGCGCTGCCATATATTGCAGCCTTTCCACCTATCTCTTTTAAAGCAATCTTTCGTTGCTTCTCAATCCTTCTTGAAATATAAATAACTAGGAATGGCAACGAGCAAATCAAAAAGAGCAGCTTCATGGCTGTCGTCATCCTAATTAGCAATCAATAGGCGTGATACTGCCGGTCTTTACATCGTAGATTGCGCCACCTACTGAGACTCCATCATTGAGAAGTGGGTAAGAACGCACGCGGTTAACATCTTTCTTCAACGCACCAATCTGATCATTGGTCGTACGGAATTCAAGAGATGAAGTATTGACGCCAAATTCAGATTCGATCTTTGCGTGAATTTCTTCTTCGGTATTTTCTGCCATACGGCATTGGGTATGTGGCATCACTAAAATGCGCTTCACACCCAAGAGATAGGTAGCGAGAACGAGGGTGCGAAGGACGTCCTCGGTCACTCGAGCTCCAGCATTTCGGAGAATTTTGGCATCGCCAGAACGCATACCTACAACGGAGAGTGGATTAATACGGGAGTCCATGCAGGTCACGATCGCGAGACCTCTTTGGGCTACACCAGTGAGTTCTGAATACTTGAAGGATTTGATGTATTCGGCATTTGCATCGGTAATGTCCTTAAATGCATCTGCGGGAAATGAGTTGTTGGTCATTTTGAACTCCTCTGCACTTGTGGAGTAATTCTGGAGCCCCCTATCCGATTTGAACGGATGACCTGCTCATTACAAGTGAGCTGCTCTACCACTGAGCTAAGGAGGCGTACTGCTTTTGAACGGCGTAATTATGGCATTGAAAATGAAATTCTAAAAATCGCGATATCACCGCATAAATAGGGGGGATTTTTCGTTGGTGTGAGCAATCTGTCTTTCTCTTCACAAGATGAGATGGGATGATTCCACACATGATGCCTCACTACTGGTCGAGCCCTGAGACCACAGCCATCAATCGTCTTCCAATGCTCAACATTGAGCATTACGAAAAACTCTCGCTCGACGGTATCTGGCGCTTTCAATTATTGCGAAAGCCAACAGATTCAGTGCGCAAACGTTGGGCAAAGATTCCGGTACCTGGTTTATGGACCATGCAACCGGAGTCCGATGTCTTCTTTGATAAGCCGATTTATACAAATGTGCAGATGCCCTTTGATCAGACGCCACCGAATGTTCCCGAAGATAATCCCACCGGAATTTATGAGCGCGACTTTGAGATACCTGGCTCTTGGGAGAACAAGCGCGTCGTACTCCATCTCGGCGGGTACGAATCTGTCGCACTTATCTGGGTCAATGGCGATGTGGTTGGCATGACGAAGGATTCTCGACTTGCCGCCGAGTTTGATATTACAAAGTTTCTTAAAGGCGGCAAGAACACGATTCGAATCGATGTTACTAAATGGTCAGATGCAACTTATATTGAAGATCAAGATCAGTGGTGGCATGGAGGAATTACTCGCTCGGTAAAGTTATATGCAACAAATGAAGTCTTTATCGAACGCCTCTGCACAACAGTCGGTCTCAAAGTTGATAACTCAACTGGAACCTTAAAAGTTGAGGCCTATATCGGTTCGGTAAATGAGAAGCCAATAGCCGGCTACACACTTCGTGCTCGCATTGAAGAATTTTCCAAACTTAAGAATTCAACAATCTCTGGCTCAATCCCAACAATCCAAAATCAAGCCTTGGATGAGGTGCCGGAAGAGCTTCGCAAAGCAGGCAAGGATTTCTTTCTCGGTACTTACTGGAACGGCGGAATGCCAGAATCACTCTCGACTGCACTTCGCGAGGTCGAGCCATCAACTCCAGGCCGACTTCTACTCGAAACAACGATTCCCAACGTCACCCCTTGGTCGGCTGAAAACCCTGTTTTATACACACTTGCGCTCGAACTTCTTGATCCCGCTGGCACGGTTGTTCAAATCTCAAGTCAGCGCGTTGGGTTCCGCAGCGTAGTAATCAAGGGACGTGATTTCTTAGTAAATGGTCAGCCAGTAATTTTCTACGGCGTGAATCGCCATGACTTTAATCGCGCTACTGGTCGCGCACTTACTCGCGATGATATGCGTCAAGATCTGCTTGAACTCAAGCGGTGGAACTTTAATGCAGTGCGCACATCTCATTACCCAAACGATGCAGCCTTTCTCGATCTCTGTGACGAACTTGGCTTCTATGTCATAGGTGAGGCAAATATCGAATCGCATGCATTTGCCGATTCAATCTGTAATGATCCCCGTTATCTCGGCGCATTTGTCCAACGTGTCGGTCGAATGATCGAACGCGATATTCACCATCCAGCAGTTGTGATGTGGTCTCTTGGAAATGAATCCGGTAAGGGTCTCAACCACGAAGCTGCCGCCGCATATGCAAGAGCAACTGATCCATCACGCCCACTGCACTATGAAGGCGCGATACATGGCGATTGGCGATACGGTCATTCACTCACTGATGTCGTTGCTCCAATGTATCCATCAATTGCTGCAATCACGAGTTATGCAAAATCAGGAAAGCAAGATCGTCCGTTGATTATGTGCGAGTACTCGCATGCGATGGGAAACTCCAACGGAACGCTCGCCGAATACTGGGACGCAATCGAATCACTCCCAGGTCTTCAAGGTGGATTTATTTGGGAGTTCTGGGATCACGGTCTTGATCATTTGATGCCAGATGGCACGACTCGCTCTGCATACGGTGGAGATTTTGGAGAAGGTATACACGATGGAAATTTCTGTTGCGACGGAATGGTATTTCCTGATCGCACTGCAAAACCTGCAATGCATGAATTCAAATATCTCGCTGCACCGGCAGTCGTAAAGACGACGAAAGCATCAACTGGCCTCTTCACTATCTTCAATAAGCAATTCTTTACCGGCATCGAAGATTTCGATCTCCTCTGGTCGATTACCCGCGATGGTCTCGTTGTAGATGGCGGCCGGGTGAAGCTTCCCGCTGTGGGGCCTCGCAAAACTGGGCGTTTTACGGTGAAATCCCCTGCTCTGCTTAAGGCAGATGGAAAGGGCGAACGCTTCATCACCTTCACTCTGCTTCGCACGAGCAGTACCGCTTGGGCCTCTACATCAACTGAAATTGGTTGGAGTCAATTCCCACTACCTTCGAAAGCCCAGACAATCGAAGTAGAGAAGAACAATCCACTCTTTGAATCTTCGGTAAATGATTCTGGTGAGATTCAAGTTCCTTATGGTGTCTATGCACCAGAACTTTCACTCTGGCGCGCACCAACTGATAACGACCGCATTGGCCATATCGCAACTAAATGGGATGGTTACGGAGTCCGTGAACTCACTCGTTCAGATTGCACAATCACTGAGAGTGCAAGGCAGCGAAAGATTGTCAGCCTTTGGAATACCAGTACTGGAATTACCGTCAAGCAGACTCAGCTTATTACGCCAGTTGAAAATGGATACTCTGTAAAAGAGACGATTGTCCTGCCAAAGCAGTTGGAAGATTTGGCCCGCGTGGGTATCAACTTTGAACTTGACGGAAAATTAGATAGCTACACCTACTTCGGAAGTGGTCCACATGAGACTTACCCTGATCGAAAGATTGGGCGTATTCAACGTTGGGTTTCAACTGTTACAGGACAACACATTCCATATGTACGACCACAGGAAAATGGTGGGCATGCCGGAGTCCGTTGGTTTGAGCTAACAGGAAATGATGGGCGCGGTATTCGTATCGATCTCGATAAGCCTCGTCAGGTTTCAGTCACACCATATCGTGCAAGCGAACTTGCCGATAAGACTCACGATGGTGATCTTAAGCCTTCGGGCAACGCAGTAGTTCATATCGATGCCGCACATCGTGGAGTTGGTACAGCCTCATGCGGTCCAGATACTTTGCCGCAATATATTGTTGGCAGCGGTACGTACACTTTCGAGTGGACCGTAAGAAAGATTTAATTCAAGACGCGCTATACCCGTGGCCA
>CAJBMC010000106.1 GCA_903954055.1 uncultured Actinomycetes bacterium
AAGACGCCGGTTCCTGCGACTCCGGCTACACCTGGTGCGCCATTGAGGCCATCCTTACCGTCTTTTCCGTCTTTTCCATCTTTGCCGTTCATTCCGATAAGGCCATCTTTACCAGCAACTCCTGCAGGTCCTGGATCGCCCTTTGGTCCGACAAGGAGTGCGAGAACTTGATTGAGATTTGCGGCAGCTGATTTTGTGCCGAAGAAGTAATTCTGAGAGTTGGCTGCATTTGTTGTATCTGCATAGGCAACACCGATTCGAGTCAGTGAGAGCACAAGCAGGATTAATGCAAACTTCTTCATGGCTTTATTATCTCCGAGTTCTGCTCAAAAGAAAACTTATCCTCGTTAGATGAGTAAATAGCGCTATAAATTGAGTGAAGGACTGGCGCTATACCCGCCAAGAGAAGCAACAGGTCGGCCCGCTGGTCGAGCAATAGCGGCTTCTGAGATATTTGGCGGAAGACGATGAAGCCGATTCCGGAAACGATTGCTGACTCAACGAGAATATTGCGCGGCATCCGGTCAGTCTTCACAAATGAGACTTTATTGAAGCGGATAAAGATTAAGAAATATGGAAGTGCGAAGAGAATCGCAACGAAGAAAGATCGCGCAGCTGAGGCGGTCCAGATATATACAAATGAGAAAACAATTGATGCAACAGCAAATGCAGTTATCGGCGAACTCACTCGAGCAATTACGAATGACTCATCACGACTTTCGCCTTCTGCGGATCGCTGTAGAAGAACTCCATCGGTAAATCCACGAATGGCTAGCGCTCCCCCAACAATCAACAAATCTACTAATGTAATTGTTCGAGGGGCGTGATCGGTATAGATAACGCTATTGATAAGCGCATGGCCAAGATAGAAGACCGCAGCACCGACAATGCTGGATCCAATAACTCCCAAGAATTTAATCGGGTCGGTACCGCGTACTGACGCTACAGAAAAGTCGCGACTAATGGTCTCGCGAAGTAAAGCGGCGAAGAGGGAAGGTCCAACCCATGCGATTCCAACGGCGAGTGAAATGAGTACATCGCGGAAACTGGTGACATTTCCGGTAAAGAGTTGGATCGCCCAGAAACCTAGCGTTGCAGCAAGGCCAGCATAAGCATCGAAGATTGCTATAACTGCAACGACGATGAAGATTGTCATCGGCGTTGCAGCGATTCCAGAGTTGCGCCCAACTTCAACACCGGCAATAGCTCCAGCAATCAGTCCTACGAGAGGTAACACACCATATAACTGCTTCGATATGCGATGAGCAATCTCGCCTTCACGGATAAGCAAGAAGCGCATGAGAGAAGGGCGGAGAGAGTTTAAAGATTGAACGCGCAAGCGGTAAGGCGCGGTTTCAAGGCGGTCCCAGAAATTCTCATCAATGTCGTAGATAGGATCTGTAATTCGAGGAAGTACTTGTGTGCTCTGAAATGGAATGTAGAGATACTTCCGCGCACGAATCGTAGAGACAATTGCGGTTAAGAAGACGAAGATTGCAATGATCACCGTGAGATCAAAGAGGTTACTAGTCCCGGTATGGGTCTGTGCAGCGATGAGATTGACGCCGGCCACAACTGTTCGCGGTGAGCCTTTTCCATTTGTCACAACCGAATAAGCACCAATGGGAAGATCAGCTGGAATAACGAGTGAATAGACCACATACCCTGCAGCGTTCTTCTCGCTCGCTTTAAAAGTTAATGGCGCAACGCCATTTCCCTCAAGAGTCACCGTCCATGATTGGGTATATGCACCGCCACCAAGGACTACTTGCTGCTCACGACCGCGCTCCCAGGTAAGTAGCGGGATATCAAATGCTTGGGCGAGAGTTGGAGCAAAGAGCAGCGCAATAAGTGCGAGTGCAACAATCTTGATTCGGCGCATCACGCATCGCCCTTCAAGGTATCGATAATCAACCAGATTGCTACACCTACCGGAATCAAAATCATCAACATCTTCGGCGCCATCAACTTACCGATCCATGGGATAACAAAGAAGACTACGCCGCTAACATCTTCAGCCTTAGGCTTCTGAACGTCAGGTGATGGGTTTGCATCACCTTTTACAGTCCAGCCATTGACGGGATCTCCACCGATAATGCGGTGAGTAAAGACTCCAACTGATTCACCGCTAAACCGGCGAGCGGTATAAGAAACGATGTCACCAAGCTTCGGTTGTGTGCGTGGTGTTGGTGCCAATAGAACAACATCTCCAGGCTTGATGATGGGCGCCATCGAACCGGTAAGAACGATTCTCGCCTTCACAAAGCCAGATGCCGAGAGTACAGAGAATGAGATCAGGATTGCGCTGAGCACATATCCAAGAAATTTAATGAGGTTACTTATTTTGTTATTGCGTTGTTGAGTTGCGGTAGCGATTCGCTCTGGTGGCGCCTGGACAAACATCTTTGATTTTGTAGGCGCAATATCTTGAGGAGTAATGAGAACAGTACGCTCGCCGAGCGCATTTGAGACTGTAACTAAGACCTTTGAGTCAGAGAACTGAGACTCTCCCTCAACCCACATCTCTTCGGTAGAAGTTGCTTCAAAGAGAGGGCGTCGTGTTACCTCTGAGGTCATGATCCGTGTTTGACGGTCTGAATCGTAATCTTGCGGATTTGAGTTGCATCCGCAAATGTAGGAGTGCGATCTGGGTCAAAGGTGATTTGAATTGATCCCAAATCATCAGTGAATTCGGTTGAACCTGCACCGGTATCAGTCAAAATATCGAAATCGGTATATGAGCTGTCGTATGCCAAGACGGTTGATGAATCTTTGTAATAAAAACGAGCAAGATCATAAGTTTGATATGAGCCGCCGTTGGCAGATGTTGCTGACTCGGAAACAGTCAGAGCATTACCAGTATCTCCGTAGACCTGAATGATGAAGTCATTTCCCACACAGGTGTCATCGAGTTTTTCCAAGATGATCGAGTCGAGGCTGAACTTTCCAGTTCCGGTGTCATTGATAAATCCTGCATATGGAATAACGGTGATGCCGCCATTTGTGTCACATGCAGATGTGGTGATGAACCCCTGTCCGAACTCGGCCTTATTTCCACTGCCAGAGGTCAGCGCAATATTTGCACCATACGCAATACCTGTCACCGCCAGAATCATTGCGATTGCCTTCACAAGGAAGGGCTTTGACGTACTTACTTCTTCGAACTCCCCGTATTCGGCGTCGTCAAAAGACGATGACTCATCAAAGTCATCGCTCTCATAACGCTTTAAAAGGTTCATTCGCTTCTTTCGTTGAGACTTACTTTTTCTTTAGCTTGCAGAATTAATCCCTATCTCACGATTTCCCTTTATACGCCGATAGAAGCTCACTCTTGAAGTAGCCCCTATCGGCGTATTAGAGAATCGTTAAATGGGTTGGATTAATTCCTTAGTTGCTCTGGAGTGTGAGCTTGTAGACCGCACCTGATGTTGCAGATGGAATGGTCAAACCGAGGTCGAATGCCTCAGTAGTGGTGCCGTTTCCGGTGACAGTTCCGAGAGCTGTACCAGCAGCAACTGTTGGGTTAGATCCGTTGAGGATACCGACTGTTGCAACTGTAAGAGCTGAAGAACCAACTGTTGCAATCTGCAGTGGTGTAGCAGATGTATCACCATATGCGCTCAATGAAAGTGTCTTACCAGCACAACCAGTCGCACTTACGTCAGAGAAGCCAATTGTTGAGAGGTAGAAAGTTCCGCCACCTGAAGTATTTGTGAAAGATACCTTTGGTGTAAGGATGATTGAGTTATCGCAAGCAGCTGTTACCTGGACACCCTGACCGAATTCAAGTGTTCCTGATCCGAGTGAGATGTTAGCTGCGAGTGTTGAACCAAGTACCGCAATGGCTGCAACTGTTGCAAGGCCAGCGAGTGACTTGAGGTTGCTCTTCTTACGAGCAGACTTACGTGGCGCAGGTGCGCTATTTTCGAACTTTAGGATTTCCATTCCTATTTTCCCCATTCTAGTTAACGATTCCACCTTCGGTACTGCACCTTTACTTCGTAGTGGGACGAAGCTTGGGTATGCCCGTTCATTACTGAACGAGAATTCTTAGGTTATGAGGTCGGCGTTGGCGACGGTGTAGGTACCGGAGCGCTCGCTGCTGGGTTATCGATTGTTTCGACTGTGGTGCGGTGTACAAGCTGACCATCGATATTGACGGTTGCAGCGCTTGGATCGATGAAGAAGGTGACATCTGCATTGGTTGCAGAGAGAACGCTTCCATCGTAGATAGATGTACCGCTGACAGATACCGCAGCGCTCGCAAGCAATGTGCCTGAGATTGTGTTACCGGTACCAGTTAAATATGAGAGGAGCAGCGCTGTTGAGTCGCTGATGTTGGTCGTCGGGATCGCACTTGGAAGAGTTACCTGGAGAACCTTCGCATCAGGGATTGCACCGATTGTGATTTCTTGTGAAGAACCATCAATCAATCGCACGCGTAACTTTTTTCCAGCGCAAGCTTGAAGATCAAGATTTGAGACAGTGACTGCACGTACGCGGAAGAATCCAGCTGATTGATCGGCATCTGTTGGTTGCGCATGCCACTCTTCGCCCATTGCGATATAAATTTTGCTATCGCAGGCAATTGCTTGTTGCGAACCTTGTCCAAATTCGAGCGAACCATTTCCGACAGTTACGCTCGCAGCAAAGGTAGACATGATGAATGGAATGATTCCCATGACAGCGATACCGAAAACAATCTTCGACTTATACTTCTTGCCGCCGCCAAAACCAGAGTTAACGGGACCGCTCAACGGTGAATGTAACGTCATGCGTGCCCCTTTCTCGTGGGTATGACTCGTCAGACCACTTCCGGGGCGAGCGCCTAGGGGTGGTAGCCCTCCAATCCTAGAGCGCGGGGTAAAACGAGTAAAGTTGCGAGCGCTTGGGGAAAAAGGTGTTCTACACCTCACTCCTGACCCTATTTGAGCGTTCCGCCACCTTTAACTGTTGAGAGATCAAGGCCTAGAGGTCGAAGGGTCATCACTGCCCCGGATTTTGCCGCGCTACAGAAGATGGGGTCGGCGACAGGCTTGGTGACCGCAACAAATCGCAAGGTCAAGGTGCGCCCCGAGAGTCCGCCGCCCCAGGTACTGAGAAAGAGGCCGTTATACGAGTTGAGAATATTGATGGCGCGGTTGGTTTCGGCGGAGATCGCGGTGGCGGATGCGAGAGGCAGAAGATCGGCCGTGGTGGCGAGCGTGGTGATGTTGGTGACGGGCTTGGTGCCCCAGTTGAGGATAACGGCGTCGAGGTCGCCACCAACGAAGCCCCTGTTGGGGATGTAGTGCTGAAGCTCGACGGGGTTGTCGGCATAGGTGCGGAAGGCGGGAT
>CAJBMC010000107.1 GCA_903954055.1 uncultured Actinomycetes bacterium
ATTCTTCACCTTAACCAGATCAGCTTCATCTTGTTCGGTGTAAATCGGATTGCCTTCTTCATCCTTTGATTTGCGATTACGTGGGGGAGCATTATGTCCACCAGCAACGTGACCTTCGATGACATAACCATCTGGCTTGGTGATCTCATCCTTATTTAAATAAGCGACAAGAGCATGAGAAGAGACGATTGCGAGAAACTTAGGACGTTTGATCGGGAAGGTGAGTCCAGTAATACATCCAGGATCGAATGAGATGAAGTGCTTCATCGTAGATTCAGCGACATCGACCGACATTGTTACCGGCTTACCGAGTGAGAGTTGGTTAAGTAAGTTTGGAATCTGCGCGGGAATTCCAGCACCAATTAATATGTAATCAACATTTGCCAACATTGCTCCGAAGAGTTGTGCCGGAATACACATCTGAATCTTCTCGAGGAGATTCATTCCAATCAATCCGTCATGACCTTCCTTAGCAAGCCACACCTCTACAAATGAGGAGACTACGAGCAAATCAACGGCATGCTGAACTGGCTTGACGGTAATTTTCGGAACATCGATATAAGGCTTTGATTGGTCGCGGCCACCTTCAATGAAATAGCGATCGATTACACCTTGAATAACTTCTTGATTTGGAAAATGCGACATCGCGCGACGGATAGATCCGTCAACGTCACCATCTTGCAAGCGACGAGCTACAACAGAGTCGATTGCTGTACCCGAAATAACTCCGAGGTTTCCTGTCTTAGCGACTTCCTTCGCAAGCTGATTCGATGAGACAGCAATTCCCATGCCACCTTGAATGATGGTTGGGAGAGCGCTAAAAGTCATGGGCTAAACCTAAGTGCAAAAGCTATATAACTCGCGAGTAGGGTCACTGCCACGCCATTAATAAGGCGTGAATAGTTGAAAGTGTGACCTATTTGACTGAAGTTCTCTTGAGTACTGCTCGACCCCAATTTTGAATGATGGGCTTCCAGGTCTTTTCAAGATCGCCTTCTCGCACTTGCACTGTAGATGCAACAGTCACACCGTCCGGAGCCCCATCAAAGTTTGCGAAGGCGTTATCCGGTTTTGCTTCCCAGAGCGCGACGATTGATGAATCTGCCTCAGGGTGACATTGCAATCCATAACTGAGTTCGCCGACTTTAAAGATTTGCGTTGGGCAAAGTTCGCTATTGGCAATAAGTGTTGCACCCGCAGGCAAGACCGAAACGTAATCCTCATGCCACTGCGTTGCCGGTGAGGCAGAGCCAACATTCATAATGGGATCTTCGACAACCTGATTGATCTCGTAGATACCGATTTCATTTGATGTTAATCGAGAGACGGTTCCACCGAGCGCAGCTCCCAAGAGTTGGGCGCCAAGACAGATTCCAAGGACCGGAGTTCCTGATTCGACTGTCTGCTTAATCAATTTCTTCTCGTCGACAAGCCATGGATATTCGGCATCTTGCATTGCGTTCATAGCTCCACCGAGTGGGATAAGAGCGGCGACATCTTCGGATAAGTGTGATGGAACCGCTTCACCATCGAAGGCTCTAATAGTTCGGATCGAGAAACCAACTTCTAACAACCAATCTGCAACGAGATGTGGAGGGTCGGTCGCGTAGTTCTGGATAAAGAGAACGACATTACGAGTCATGGGGTAAGTCTATTCAGAAATATAGAAATGTTTAATGGAATCTTTGCCTAACCAAGCTGAGACCTCAGTGATGACCCCCAAGCAGTGCATTTAAGCTACAACTTTAATCGTGCGTCTCAGAGTTCAGTATTTCCAACCGATATTATCCACTTATGCGTTCCCGATGGCTCAAGGTGTCTCTTGGAATCGTTGTGCTTTTTGTTGCCGCCTTCACGTATACATTTTCTGCGAATGTAGGTATCAACTCTGGAGCGACTACAGAGTTTGGCCAAGGGTTAGAACTAACGGTCACTTGTGACACCTCAGTATCGGCAAGTCTGGGGACGTCGATGGATACTGCAACTGGCACGTATTTCATTAGCAGTGTGACCCTGAGCGACCTCTCAATCCAACTCCATGACAGAACCGTTAAAGTTTACTTATTAGGTGCTGATGGTTCAGTTCTCAATTCAAAAATCCAATTCTCGGTAGCGAGTGATGGTTTGACCTACAGTTCAACACGTAGCCACGTCGATGTACTTGATGCATTCACAAGTGGACAAGGATCACTAGCAGAGCTTGGGGCGAATTCGATTACCTTCAACAATCTGCTCAATGAAGAACCTTCAAGGATTCCCGCTTCCTCCTTTTCTAGAGTCAATGTGGAAACTTCGGGCTACGGAAGGTGTTCAACTCCTACAAATGCAGGTGCAATAACGCTCTACGTAGACGCACCATCCGTTCAGGGCTCATATATCGCAGAAGATTTTCCTACCGCTTCTTTGACGGATACGTACGACAGCAACAACACAGATAACGTGAACTGTCCTACAAATGGAGTTGTCGGCACATATTCGGGGGGAAGTAATTGCAAGGTTCTCTTGAAGACCCATGCGAATCCATACGTTTTCGGTGGTGCACTGACTACGACCTCAACTCCAACGACCGGAGGAGGCCAAACGAATCAATCACCTTCAGTTGGAATTAACGGTACGACTGGTGAAACAATTTCTTTTGCTACGAAGAAGAATTACATCGGCTTCTGGTGGTCAGCAGGCTCTACCGGCAATGTCTTGAAGTTCTACCGGGGCGCAACCCTGGTTGCATCCATTACGGGCGACGAGGTCTACAACGCTATTCCGAAGAATTCATCAGTTTTGACGGCAGTCAATGGAACGACAACCTATACAAAGAGTTTGTATTACGGCCACCCGGCTAGTTCGGGCAGCTGGGATATAACTGAGCCCTTTGTTTATATTCATGGATTCGCCGTAAATGGATTTAACTTCGACAAAGTTGTCCTCAGCGCGAATGCAAATGGATTCGAGCTCGACAATTTAACTGTAGCCAATCTATCCAACAACCAATTAACACCAAAAGGCACCCTTGTGAAAATTCAGGAATATCCGTATACAGGTTGAGGTTTTCTATGTGGACGATACTGGGATCGAACCAGTGACCCCCACAATGTCAATGTGGTGCTCTACCGCTGAGCCAATCGTCCGGGTCTTATTAAATTGTTGGGAAAGTGTAACGCACTAACCGTAGAGCTAATTAGCGAGCGTAATCATCCTGAATACGCTCGATATCATCTTCGCCAAAGTACGTTCCGCGCTGAACTTCAACGAAGATCATTACTTCACTGCCTGAATTTCCGATGCGGTGTTGTTCGCCGATAGCAACTTCTACTGAATCACCCGCATTTGCTTTGAAGGTCTTGTCACCTAGAACTACATCTGCCACACCAGAGACGATGTACCAATGTTCCTCACGCTTTTGATGGCGTTGAAGTGAGAGCCGGTGGCCAGGTTCGACCCAGATCGTCTTCACCTTGTATGTAGGTGTATCCGCGAGAACTTGGTAACGACCCCATGGGCGTTCAGGTCCTTCAAGGTATTGCGACGTCATGTTAAAAGAGTATCCGTTTCGATAGGACTTTACATTGGAGGTGGAAACGGGATTTGAACCCGTGTAGAGGGATTTGCAGTCCCTTGCCTCGCCTCTCGGCCATTCCACCATAGATAAAAAGTCACCTTCAACGAAAGTGACTTCTCTATCCGAGCGGACGACGGGGTTCGAACCCGCGACCTGAACCTTGGCAAGGTTCCGCGCTACCAGCTGCGCTACGTCCGCGTATTGCGGGCGCAAATCTAGCGCAGGTGTGGCCGAACTACCAAAGTGCGCCTACTTATCGAGTAGCCCATAGCCTTAGCCGGTGCTCGGTGCCTCATCTCCTTTTCGCAAGGATTACCAATTTTGGATGCATGGGCTGCATGCAACTCGTTTAGCAGAGGTCACCAGCGATCCATCACGATTAAGCGATGGAAATTTCTGGGCGGTAGTAGCAACCTTCGAAGGCGAACTCCAATTCGCTCGATTTAGGAAAGTTGTGGAAGTGCCTTTTCCAGAGTCTTTGTGGAGACGGCTATCTCGTCCATGGAATTCAAATCTGGAGATGATTGATTACATCTCATATATCCATTCGATTAAAGAGGCTATTGCAGATGGCACTGTCTATCAGGTCAACGCCTGCCGAGAACTGTCGCACTATCTCGGCGAAAAACCCGCCTCGCTCGCTGGATTATTTACCGAAATCCTTCGCGGCCATCCGGCTCCATTCGCTTCGTATTTACGAATTCCAGGGTATGAAATCGCTTCAGCGTCGCCAGAACGATTCCTTAGCAGAGTAGGTAGTCGCATCATCACTTCACCGATTAAGGGAACGATTCGGTGGAATCAAGATGAGTTTGGCGAAAAGGACAAGTCGGAAAATCTGATGATTGTTGATTTGATGCGCAACGATTTTTCGCAGATCTGCGAATCAGGATCGGTAGAAGTCTCTGAACTATTTCGACAAGAGAAGCATCCCGGGATTACGCATCTCGTCTCTGATGTCGAGGGAAAATTGAAGGCCGATATTTCGTGGGGAGAAATCTTTGCAGCGCTCATGCCACCTGGTTCTGTTTCGGGTGCTCCGAAGTCATCGGCAATCAAAATCATTGAAACTCACGAAAGTTCCGGACGTGGTCCGTACTGTGGAGCACTTGGATATATCCATGGAGATCGGGCAGAGCTAGCTGTTGCGATCAGAACTTTTTGGACAACCGGTGATAAATATCTTCGCTATGGCACCGGCGCGGGCATTACTTGGGGAAGCGATGCCAGCGCCGAATGGGAAGAGACGCAACTAAAGGCGCGTCATTTAATCTCAATCGCGGGCGGTGAACTTTAAATGGCAGCACGACGCCCATTTCCGGAAGGATCTGGAATCTTTGAAACCTTGCGCACTGAAAATAATCAGGTCGCTGAGGTAGGACGACATATGCGGCGCGCTCTCGGTGCTGCTGAAGCGCTCAATATCCCCATGCCAGATGAAGAAGTTCTCCGCAGCGAGATTTACGCTGCAATGCAGTTGAGCTCTCATGCACTCGGTCGATTACGAATCTGTATTTCAGATAGTGGTTTTGTTGTGACACATGACCAGTATGAGGATCTCGCAGGAGATGCCCGATTAACTTTTTATTCGACCTCCTCGGCGGCTCATGGAGAGCAATACAAGACTTATCCTTATGATGATCACTATTTGATTCTCGATGAGGCTCGTGATTATGGTTTTGATGATGCCATCATCTTCAACAAGGCAAATGAAGTCACAGAGACTTCGCTCTCAAATATTGCATTCTTGATTGCAGACCAGTGGGTTACACCGCCCATCAGCGCCGGTATTTTGCCTGGCACGATGAGGGCAATCGCAATCGAACGCCATGATGTTGCTGTGCGACCGATTCATATTTCCGAGATAGCTGATGTACAGGCGGCTATATTGCTCAGTAGCCTAAAGATTGCGCAGCCAGTTAGCCATATTGGAGATCATCGCTTGTCAGCACTAGAGCACTCACGCGAGCTTGCCACCAAAATGAGAGCTTCTATCCAATACTTTTCGGTAGTCTAAGCACATGTCCGAAATTGCGATTATCGTCGAGGGTCAGCCACGTAAGGTTGAAGTCGATCAGAAGCCAACCCATATCTTCGCTGACAATAAAGAGATAGTGGTCTGCAAGATTAATGGAACCCTTCGCGATCTCTGGACCGACCTCAAAGATGGTGATGTTGTAGAAGGTATCTCGATCTCTTCACCTGAAGGGCTAGCAGTGCTACGCCACTCGACTGCACATGTTATGGCGCAGGCGGTCCAGCAGGTATTTTCTCAGACACGACTTGGCATTGGGCCACCGATCACCGATGGTTTCTATTACGACTTTGATCCGCAAGAGCCATTCAATCCAGATGATCTTGAAAAAATAGAGAGCGCAATGCGCAAGATTGTAAAAGAGGGTCAACGCTTCAAGCGACGTGTTACTACCGAAGCAGCTGCCCTTAAAGAATTAGCGCACGAGCCTTACAAGTGCGAATTAATTGGACTCAAGGGCCCAGCTGGCGACGAGGCGAGCGTGGAAGTAGGTGGGGGAGAGCTCACCATTTATGACAATCTTGGACGAGATGGGCAACCGGTCTGGTCGGATCTCTGTCGAGGACCGCATCTTCCTTCAACAAAACATATCCCTGCCTTTAAATTGATGCGAAGTGCCGGTGCTTATTGGCGTGGTTCAGAGAAGAATCCGATGTTGCAGAGAATCTACGGAACCGCCTGGCCTTCACAAGATGAACTCAACGCCTACCTCGAACTGTTAGCAGAGGCAGAGAAGCGCGATCATCGTCGTCTAGGACAAGAGCTAGACCTCTTCTCATTTCCAGAGGAGATTGGTTCTGGTCTCGCCGTCTTTCATCCCAAGGGCGGAATCATTCGTCGCGCCATGGAAGATTATTCTCGCAAGCGCCATGAAGATGAAGGTTATGAATTTGTATATTCACCTCACCTAACTAAGGCTGCGCTCTTTCAGAAATCCGGACACCTCGATTGGTACTCCGAAGGTATGTACCCACCGATGATCATGGATGAAGAGCTCCATGAAGATGGAACTATTAAGCGTCCGGGGCAGCAGTACTACATGAAGCCAATGAATTGCCCATTCCATAACCTCATCTTCCAGGCACGTGGTCGTTCTTATCGCGAACTTCCTTTGCGACTCTTTGAATTCGGAACGGTCTATCGCTATGAAAAGTCCGGCGTATTGCATGGCATCACCCGCGCCCGAGGTTTCACTCAAGATGATGCGCATATCTACTGCACCAAAGAACAGATGCCAGACGAACTTGATTCACTCTTAACTTTTGTGCTCAACCTATTGCGTGACTACGGGCTCGAAGATTTCTATCTCGAACTTTCTACTCGCAATCCCGAAAAATCAGTCGGCGAAGATTCTGATTGGGAAGAAGCTACAGAAGCGTTAAGAAAAGCAGCTCTTGCGCAGAATCTCGAACTAGTTCTTGATGAAGGTGGCGCAGCTTTCTATGGCCCCAAGATTTCAGTGCAGGCAAAGGATGCAATCGGGCGTACCTGGCAGATGTCGACCATCCAAGTCGATTTCCAACTTCCAGAGCGATTCGAACTTGAGTACGCAGCCTCAGATGGAACTCGTCAGCGCCCAGTAATGATTCACCGTGCGCTTTTCGGTTCTATCGAGCGCTTCTTCGGCGTGCTTACCGAACATTACTCTGGAGCATTTCCACCATGGCTTGCTCCTGTTCAAGCAATTGCGATCCCGGTTGCTGACACCTTTGCCGATTATCTCGTTGATGTAGTTAAGCAATTGAAGCAGGCGGGTATTCGTGCAGAACTCGATGCATCCGATGACCGCTTCCAGAAGAAGATTCGTAATGCGCAATTGCAGAAGATTCCGTTTATGTTGATTGCTGGCGAAGAGGATATGAAGGCGGGTGCCGTCTCATTCCGTTATCGCAATGGTGATCAGAAGAATGGTGTTCCAATTGCTGATGCAATTAAAGAGATTGCAAAGGCCGCTGCTGATCGCGTTCAGGTATAAGTGACGTGTCTAACGAAGAAATAGTTGGCGGCTCTGGAATGCCTGATGGATGGCAACGTCTTTGGGCACCTCATCGCCTCGATTACCTTCGCGGTGAGAATCGTCCGCTCGATGGAAACGATGTTCCATGTCCCTTCTGTCATATCCCGACGTTAAGCGACGAAGATGGTCTTATTGTCGCGCGCGGTACACATGCCTACGTTGTGATGAATCTTTATCCATACAACCCAGGACATCTGCTCGTATGTGCATATCGCCACGTTGCAGATCTGACAGATCTCACACTCGATGAGCGTCACGAGATTTCGGATATGAGTGCGCATGCGATGAAAACTATTCGTTCGGTCTCTAAAGCAGAAGGCTTCAATCTAGGAATGAATCAAGGTGCGATTTCAGGAGCAGGTGTTGCCGCTCATATCCACCAACATGTAGTTCCACGTTGGTCTGGAGATGCAAATTTCATGCCCATCATCGGAAAGACAAAGGTTCTTCCGCAACTGCTTACTCAGACTCGTTCTGAGTTAGCTGCGGCATGGTAATTCGCTTAAATATTTTTTAACAATATCTAGACCCAAACCATTTGCGGTATTGACCGGAATGGCTGGGAAGAGAATGCCAGCTGAAAATGCGCCATCTTCCATCTCCACCATGAGTTCCAGGTACTCCTCACGAAACTCTTGAACGAGAGATTGCAACTCTTCATCTGCATGGCCTGATGTTGGGGGATTGGTCGAATAATCAAGGGTCGAAAAGTCATCGAGTGAGATAGTTCCAATTGGAGTTCCATTTTCTCCGTGGAGAACGAGAAAAGGAGTTACCAGAGGATCAAAGAGACGATTTGCGAGCAGTACTGCGTCATCGAAATCTAGCTCCATCCCATCAAGCACGGCCACAAGAACTAAACGCGGTGTTTGAAAATCGTCGAATTCTCGCCATCGGGCAATGGTCTCGTTGTCGATTCCTGCGGAAGGGTTGATGATGAAGATTGCCGCATCACAATCTGCGCGAACCTCGGTAGCAACGCTTGCGTCGAGAACCTCGGCGAACTTCTCTGGGGTAGCGCTGACGTGGCCATATATTGCGAGCTTTTTCACCGCGTCCCGACTAGTTGAATTCACGGTGGTAACTCTACGATGGCTCCATGGTCAGCAGTGCATTTAAGCCCTCAGTATCGAGAGTGATTGAGCCGATTGCGCTTCGCGCGGTGAAGATTGGCATTACACCAAACGCCGTGACCCTACTCGGCACTGCAGGAACGATTGCAGCCGCCCTCTTTCTCTACCCTTCCGGCAAACTCTTTATTGGAACGTTGATCATCGCGATATTTGCGCTGAGCGATCTTCTCGATGGTGCCATCGCTCGAGCATCCCAGCAGGGGGCAAGTCTCTGGGGTGGCTTTCTAGATTCAACTTGTGATCGACTTACCGATGCCGCGATTTTGGGCGGGGTAACTATTTACTGCATTCGCCACGATAATCATTTAGCTCCCGTCATCGTCGCAGCACTTGTGGTGGGATTCCTCGTCCCCTATATCCGAGCGAAGTCCGAGAGCTTTGGTGTCGCTTGCACCGTGGGCATCGCAGAACGGACTGAGCGCATCATTATTGCGTTGGTTGCAATCGGTTTAGAAGGTTTGAAGGTTCCTTACATTCTGGCAGTTGGAATGTGGGTTCTCCTTGCTGTCGGACTCATCACTGTTTTTCAAAGAATTCTCGTAGTACATAGAGGATTGAAGCTGCTGTGAAAGAAGAGATTTCGTATCTCGCTTATCTGCTCGGTTGGAAATTAGTTGGGGCCCTTCCGGAGAAGAGAGCATATTCCCTCTTTGCGAAGATAGGTCGCTACTTTTATCGCAAGAATGGAAAGAGCGTTGAGAAATTGCGGCGCAATCTTTCAATCGTCGAGCCAAATTTGAGTGCCGATGCTGTAGAAGTTTTGGTTGAGAAGGCTTACCTCTCGTACATGCGTTATTGGTGCGACACATTTCGAATTCACAAATGGAGCGCAGCACGCATCAGCTCTACCGTGACAACAACTAATGATCATCTTCTACGCGATCCGATTGTTGCAGGAAAAGGCGTCGTTATCGCACTTCCACATTCGGGCAATTGGGATCATGCAGGAGCATATTTTTGCCAAGAGGGTTTTCCATTGGTGACAGTTGCCGAGGTTCTCAAGCCGGAGAAGTTATTTAAGAAATTTCTTTCCTATCGAGAATCTATGGGATTTGAAGTTCTCGGCTTAGATTCGAGGGCTTTTGTTACGTTGCTTCGCCGGGCCCGAGAGAATCGACTGATCGCACTTGTTGCCGATCGAGATCTCTCCGATTCCGGTATCCCAGTCAAGTTCTTTGGGCACACTGCGAAAATGCCGGCTGGTGCTGCTGTATTAGCGATTAAAGAAGAGGTCCCGTTAGCGGTTGCTCATGTGAGCTATACAGAGATTGGGATTCATATTGATTTTAGTGCAATCGAAGTTGCTCAACATGGAAGTGAGAGCGAGCGAATTTCAGCGACGGTGCAATCGATTGCAGATGCCTTTGCAATCGGCATAAAGTCACATCCTGAGGATTGGCATATGCTGCAACGAATTTGGATTGATGAAGGTATCTACAGATGACCTTTGAGCGGAAGAAAATTGGAATCGTATGCCCCTATGGTTGGGATACGCCCGGGGGAGTACAAGCACATATCGCAGACCTTGCGACCTACCTGATTTCTCAGGGGCATTCGGTCTCAGTGCTCGCACCGACATCATCTGATGAAGGGCTGCCCGACTATCTTGTCAGCGCCGGCAAGCCACTCTCGATTCCGTATAACGGAGCGGTTGCGAGAATTCTCTTTGGTCCGATCGCCTTTGCACGAGTCCGCCAATGGATTTCGCAAGGAGATTTCGATTTGCTCCATCTCCACGAACCAGCGATTCCATCAATCTCTCTACTCGCATGTTTCGCAGCTGAGGGGCCAATGGTGGGAACATTCCACGCCTCTGCGAAACGACAGCGAGCAATCTTTGCAATTGGTCCCATCCTCGAACCTGTAATCGAAAAACTAACCGCGCGCATAGCAGTTAGCGAAGCTGCCCGAACCACTCTGACAGATCACCTTGAAACCGATGCCGTGGTCGTTCCCAATGGAATTTATGCTCGTAAACTCGCTGCTGGTTCATTAGACCAGCGGTGGAATGGCAAGACGATCGGATTTATCGGCAGATTTGAAGAGCCACGTAAAGGACTCAATGTTTTAGTTGCAGCGCTTCCCGAAATCATCAAAGTGCATAACGAAATAAAGGTTGTTGTTGCTGGGCCTGGAGATCGCGAGGAATTTCTTAAAACCGTTCCTGCGGAATTAAGAAATCGCTTCACTTTCCTGGGAAGAATTAGCGAGGAAGAGAAGGCCGACTTCCTTCATTCAATTGGGGTCTATGTCGCACCCAATACAGGAGGAGAATCCTTTGGAATCATCTTGGCCGAGGCACTCGCCGCAGGAGCTGCCGTAGTAGCCAGTGACATTCCGGCATTTGATGCGCTTCTTGGTTC
>CAJBMC010000108.1 GCA_903954055.1 uncultured Actinomycetes bacterium
CAATGACTGCAGATCCATCCTTGAAGACTCAGAGACTAAAAAGCGGCACCCTCAAGCGAATCTTTTCTTACGCCAAGTCGTATAAAAAATATATAGCAATCTTCCTGGCGACAGTTGTGGTAGATGCGGTTCTCATTGTCACGACTCCACTTCTCCTTCGTAAGCTGATTGATCAGGGCGTTATTCCCAAGAATGGTCCGCTTATTACCAAGCTCGCCCTGGTCGTTGGGGGGTTAGCCATCCTTGATGCGCTCTTTAACATAGTTGGACGTTGGTTCTCCGCCCGCATTGGAGAGGGTCTTATCTATGACCTTCGAAGCGAACTCTTTACTCATGTGCAACGTCAATCGATTGCATTCTTTACTCGAACCCAGACCGGAGCGCTGATATCGCGCCTTAATTCAGATGTGATTGGAGCCCAGCAAGCCTTTACTGCGACTCTCTCGGGCGTCGTTAGCAATGTAATTAGCCTGGTCTTAGTTGCCGGAACAATGATGTTTCTATCATGGCAGATTACGATTATTTCGCTCTTCCTACTTCCGCTCTTTGTTTATCCAACAAAGTGGGTCGGTAAGAAGATTCAATCGCTCACCCGCGAATCATTTGATCTCAACGCGAAGATGTCGAGCACAATGACTGAGCGATTTAATGTTTCGGGCGCCATGTTGGTCTCTCTCTACGGCAAGCCAGAGAAAGAATCTCTACTCTTCCGAAGTCGAGCTCGCAAAGTAGCTGATATGGGAATCGAATTAGCGATGCTTAATCGCCTTTTCTTTATATCCCTTACTAGCGTTGCCGCAGTTGCCACCGCCTTCGCCTATGGCTTTGGTGGACACCTTGCAGTATCCGGTTCTATCTCGGTCGGAACTTTGTTAGCAATCACCGCGCTGCTTGCTCGATTGTATGGTCCATTAACTGCGCTCTCCAATGTCAGAGTTGATGTTATGTCATCACTCGTTTCATTTGAAAGAATCTTTGAAGTCCTCGATCTCTTTCCGATGGTGCAGGAGAAGGCGAACGCTCGCACTCTCACATCGGGGAGCGCTGAAGTCGAATTTAAGAACGTGCATTTCTCCTATCCAACAGCAGAGCAAATATCACTGGCATCTCTCGAATCTGTTGCAAAGAAGGAACTCGTCGAAAGTGGGGAAATTCTTAAAGGTATTTCTTTTGCGGCGAAGGCAGGCACTCTTACCGCCATTGTTGGACCTTCAGGTGCAGGAAAGACAACGCTCTCTGCGCTAGTACCGCGTCTCTATGACGTGACTTCGGGCTCGATTGAAATTAATGGAATTGATATTCGCGATTTCACCTTGCAATCACTTCGAGATCAGATCGGTGTTGTAGCGCAGGATCCTCACCTATTTCACGAGAGCATCGCCGAAAATCTTCGATATGCGAAGGAAGATGCAACCGATGAGGAACTCATTGAAGCGTGCAAAGCAGCGCAAATTTGGCATCTCATCGACTCGCTCCCTAACGGACTCGACACGATGGTGGGCGAGCGTGGCCACAGATTATCCGGCGGAGAGAAGCAACGTTTGGCGATTGCACGAATGCTGCTTAAAGCGCCAGCTATCGTGATTCTCGATGAAGCGACAGCGCACTTGGATTCCGAGAATGAAGAGTTAGTCCAGCAAGCCTTGAAGAGTGCGCTCGTTGGACGTACCTCGCTTGTGATCGCTCATCGCCTAAGCACTGTGATGGATGCTGATCAAATAATTGTGGTGAGCGATGGAGAAATTATTGAACGAGGAACCCACCACCAGTTGATGCAGAGCTCAGGGCTCTACTCAGAGCTCTTCTCGCGTCAAGACCTCACGGCGAATTAAGAAGCGTCCATAAAGAATTAGTCCGGCAAAGATCACCCATTGCAATGAATATGCAAAGTGGGGTCCATCGGTAAGTTCTGGAACCTCTGCGACAACAGTTGGAGTCAGTTCAGGTAGGTTGCCTTCAAGGAGATCAAGATAGAAATTAGAGGCGATTCCCTGGGTTGTATTTGTTGATTGGGCATTAGCTTCCGATATCAGTCCGGCGTTCTTGCCAGTTGGAATTGCAAAGAAGTTTCCTTGTGGCAACGATGTATCGAGCCGCAATCTTCCGATAATTGAAATTTTTCCAAGTGGGGTTGGTGGAAGGTCTGGTTGAACTGTTGCCGAAGCACCTGCCTGCACCCACCCTCGGTCTACCCAGAATTTGCTGCCATCATCGGCGGTAAAGGCGGTCAGCGCCTCAAATCCATATTTACCTTCGTTGTAGTGATTGCGAAGAAGTATTTGGCGATTGGCATCGAAGGAACCAGTAACTCGCACCCGTTGCCACTCATGAGAAATTGGATCAGAGGAAATCGTCGAAAGTGCAACAACTGGTAAATCAATATGTGAAGAAATTTGCGTGTTACGAGCGTGACGAGCAACGCCGCGATGAAATTGCCACTGAGATGCCCAGAGACATCCAGCTATGAGTAGAAGGGCGAGTGCGCTCTTGAGAAAGGCGTAACCTTCCTTCTTTCTCGCGCCTTTCTTACTCAATTCCGCGCGGCCTCTTACTTAGAATATTTGAACCAGGTAAGACAGTTTCTCTTCCAGCATTTGCGATGACGACTGCAACATAGGGAAGAACCATCGCGCCAACGAGAGCAAACCATCTGTAGGGGCTTGGTAGCGCGACGGTGAGAAGGAAGCAGACGGTGCGGATGATCATCGAAATTAAATATCGGCGTTGGCGACCCGCTAAATCAGTACTAAGACGTTTTGGCGCTGAAGTAATAGAGAAACTCTCTACTGGGCCTTGTTCTGACTTCTTTGAGGGTTTCATTAGGTAAGAGTAGGAGGCGCGAGCATGAATGGCACCTTCAAAATCGTACTTACGCGAGGGTAACGAGTAAGTTTGCTCTCATGAGCGAATCTTCTTCTATCGCACTCGTCACAGGCGGAAATCGGGGCATCGGCCTCGCAATCGCAACAGCGCTCAAGGCTGCTGGTCATCGAGTTGTCATCACCTATCGCAGCGGAACTCCACCTGAGGGCTTCGATGCAGTACAGATGGATGTCACATCATCCGAATCAGTGGATGCCGGATTTACAAAGGTAGAGAGCGAGATCGG
>CAJBMC010000109.1 GCA_903954055.1 uncultured Actinomycetes bacterium
CTCTGACTCATCAGCATTAACAACGAGGTAGTGATCTTTGTTATCACCTTGTGGAATAAAGCCCCACTTCATTCCGGTGGGAAAGCCTGCGCCGCCACGACCGCGAAGCCCTGAATCTTTAACTAGTTGAATAACCGCATCAGGATCCATCGCAAGTGCTTTAGCTGCTGCTGTATATCCGCCATTGCGCTTGTAAGCATCGATTGTGAATGAATCTTTCTCATCCCAATGTGCAGAAAGGATTGGAGTTAACTTTGACATTACTTTCCTTCCTTTGCGAGCTTGAGTCCAAGAAGAGTTGGTTCGCCAGCTTGGATACCTTCTTCGGCAAGGCCATCATCAAGGCCAGCAAGTACGGCAGAAGCTTCCTTAAATGTCACGAGACGATTTGGTCCACGAGTTGGTGCCGGTGGATTTCCAGCGCGCGCACCATCGACGAGAGCCTTTGCTGATGCAACTGTCTGCTTGTCGTAGAACTCCCAGTTAGCCATAACAACTGGCGCATAATCACAAGCTGCATTGCACTCGATATGTTCGAGCGAAACCTTTCCATCAGCGGTAACGCCATCATTGTCAATGCCGAGATGTTCTTTCAAGGATTCGAGAATTGCATCTCCGCCCATAATCGCGCATAAAGTATTTGTGCAGACACCGATGTGATATTCACCGACTGGCTGGCGCTTATATTGAGTATAGAAAGTTGAGACGGCAGAGACTTCAGCGGTCTCAATCTCAAGAATTGTTGAAATTAATTCGATACCTTCATTTGTTACAAAACCGGAAACTGATTGCACATAGTGCAGCAACGGCATGATGGCAGAACGCTTACGTGGATATCGCGCAACGATTGAATTCATGACATCAGGATTCAAATTATTTGTTGCCATTATCGGTCAACGCCTCCCATAACAGGATCGATAGATGCAACAGCGCCGATGATGTCGGCAACCATTCCGCCCTCGCTCATTGCAGATGTAGATTGGAGATTGTTAAATGAAGGTTCACGGAAGTGAACTCGATATGGCTTGGTGCCACCGTCGGAGACAAGGTGAGCAGCCAATTCACCACGTGGTGATTCGACTGCTGCATAGACCTGACCGGCTGGAACTCGGAAGCCCTCAGTAACAAGTTTGAAGTGGTGGATTAAAGATTCCATCGATGAACCCATAATTTCGCGGATGTGATCGAGTGAGTTGCCGAGACCATCAGCGCCAAGTGCGAGCTGCGCAGGCCATGCAATCTTCTTATCGGCAACCATTACTGGCTGACCTTCTGTTGCATCTAACTTGTCGAGCGCTTGCTCAATGATGCGAAGTGATTGCTCGAGCTCGGCCATACGAATCAGGAAGCGACCATATACATCGCAGGTATCTGCTGTGATGACATCGAACTCGTAATTTTCGTAGCCGCAGTAAGGCTGCATCTTGCGAAGGTCCCACGGCAACCCAGTTGAGCGAAGTACCGGACCTGTGATTCCGAGCGCTGTGCAACCGGCGAGATCGAGATATCCGATTCCTTCGGTGCGCTTCATCCAGATTGTGTTTCCAACCAGGAGCTTCTCGTTATCTTTAAAGTTCTTGCGCAGTTCGGTCACGAGATCGCGAAGCCGTGGAACCATTCCTGCAGGTAGATCCTGCTGCACACCGCCTGGGCGTACATAGGCCATATTCATACGGAGACCGGTGATCGCTTCAAATGCATCAAGGACCATCTCGCGTTCGCGGAATGCAAAGAACATTGGACCCATCGCACCGAGTTCGAGCGCTCCAGTTCCGAGTGCAACCATGTGTGATGAGATGCGGTTGAGCTCCATCATCAATACGCGAATGATTGATGCGCGCTCTGGAATATCGTTTGTGATTCCGAGTAGCTTCTCAATTGCTAAGCAATATGCAGTTTCATTGAAGATAGGGCCGAGGTAATCCATACGTGTGGCAAATGTTGTTCCCTGAGTCCAAGAACGGTATTCCATGTTCTTCTCAATGCCGGTGTGAAGATAGCCAATACCTGGTCGAACCTCAGTGACTGTCTCGCCTTCAAGTTCGAGAACGAGGCGCAATACTCCATGTGTTGATGGATGCTGTGGACCCATGTTGACGATGATGCGTTCTTCTTTTGCCTCACCAATTTCAGAAACGAGCGAATCCCAATCGCCACCAGTTACTGAGTAAACAGTTCCTTCAGTGGTTTCACGTGTTGCTGCATATGGATCAAACATCTTTGAATCGTTCGGGGTCACTTGTAAGACCTCCGGTTCTGTGGAGCCGGTGTGGTTGCACCCTTGTACTCAACTGCAATTCCGCCGAGTGGGTAATCCTTACGTTGCGGGTGACCGTCCCAATCATCTGGCATCAAGATGCGTGTGAGTCCTGGATGTCCATCAAAGATGATTCCAAACATGTCAAAAGTTTCACGTTCATGCCAATTGTTGCCACCGTAAATATTTACCAATGATGGAATATGTGGATCTAATTCTGAGGTACTTACCTCTAGTCGAACGCGCTGATTCTTTGTCATTGAGAGCAATGGGTAGACCGCTACAAGTTCACTTCCAGTACGTTCTGGATAGTGAATGCCAGAGACACCCATGCACATTTCAAAGAGCAACTTGTCGCGAAGAACTTTTGCAACCTCTGCAAGTCGTTCCTTCTTGATGTGAAGTGTTAGCTCGCCGCGATCAACAACTACCTTGGTAATTGCATCAGCAAAATCTGGATACGCGCGCTCGAGGTCATCTGCAAGCTGGTCAAAGTAACCGCCATATGGGCGTTCTGTTGAGCCTGGATTAGCAACGCTGCGAACAAGCCCGCCATAGCCTGAAGTATCTCCGGTGCCTTCGACGCCGAACATGCCCTCTTGAGTGGTGCTCATTTACGCAAACATCCCTTCATGTGGGAGGTTTCCAAGCTGAATTGTCGGCTTCGCAGCGAGAGCAGCAGCCTCGACTGCCTTAATTACCGCCTCGCGATTTGCACCGAGTTTTGTATCTGAAATCTGTTCGTGCAATTTAATAATTGCATCCATCAACTGCTCAGGGCGAGGTGGGCATCCTGGTAAATAAATATCAACAGGAACAACGTGATCAACGCCTTGAACAATGGCGTAGTTATTAAACATTCCTCCAGATGATGCACATGCACCCATCGAGATAACCCACTTTGGTGCAGTCATTTGATCGTAAATCTGTCGAAGCACTGGCGCCATCTTCTGAGAGACGCGACCAGCAACAATCATCAAATCTGCCTGACGAGGTGATGCGCTAAAACGTTCCATTCCGAAACGAGAGATATCGTGTTTCGGTGATGAACCAAGTGCCATCATTTCAATTGCACAACATGCAAGACCAAATGTTGCTGGCCAGACAGAGCTCTTGCGCATGTAACCGGCAAGGCCTTCAACGGTTGAGAGAAGTACTCCGCTAGGTAATTTATCTTCTAGACCCACGACTTAATCCCATTCCAATCCGCCACGTCGCCACACGTATGCATATGCAACGAATACCGTTGCGATAAAGATTCCCATCTCAACGAGACCGAAAAGTCCGAGCGCATCAAATGAAACTGCCCATGGATAGAGAAAAACGATTTCAATATCGAAGACGATAAAGAGCATTGCAGTGAGGAAGTACTTCACTGGAAAGCGACCACCTTCGAGAGCTTGCGGTGAGGGTTCGATTCCACACTCGTATGCCTCTTGCTTGGCGCGGTTATATCGAGCAGGGCCTGTGATGGAGGCGATACCTACCGAGAAGGCGGCGAAGCCAAATCCAATTGCGAAGAGAATGATGATCGGCAGATACGGGTTAGCGCTCACGAAACGTTAGTGTAGGTGTAACAGGGCGTGTAGAAAATGGTTATCGCTTATGAGCTATGTGACCTGCGTCAAAAGCTAAGGCTTTGACGCCAGCTCCCCTGCCTCAGAAGCTAAAGCTTTGAGGCCATATGAACAGCGACAACTCCGCCGGTCAGATTCTTGACCGCGACCTGCGACCAGCCCGCCTTTTCGATAATCGCAGCGAGCGCGGCCTGATTTGGCCAGGCCTTAATCGATTCCGCTAGATAGATATAGGCATCGGGGTTCGATGAGGTCTTCTTGGCGATCCAAGGGAGGGCGCTCATTAGGTAATTGGTATAAATAGTGCGAAATGGACGCCAGGTTGGGGCTGAGAACTCGACGATAACGAGGCGGCCGCCCGGGCGGATGACGCGAAGGGCCTCAGCGAGCGCCTTCTCCGGATTCTGGGTATTTCGAAGGCCGAATGAGATTGTGTAGAGATCGAAGGAGTTATCCCCAAATGGGAGTTTGAGGGCATCTGCCCATTGGAAATTAAGGTAAGGGCGTTGCTTTCGCCCGGCATCTAACATTCCTTGCGAGAAATCGGCCGATGTGACGGTGGCCCCTGCCTTGGCGAGAGGCTCTGAGCTAGCCCCTGGGCCAGCTGCCATATCGAGAATCTCCATCCCCGGCTTTGGGTCGATCAACTTCGTCACCGCTCTGCGCCAGCGCGTGGTCTGGCCGAGGCTGAGGAGATCGTTGACGAGGTCGTAGCGTTTTGCCACGCCATCGAACATCGCCGCCACTTCCTCAGGCTTCTTATCGAGCTGAGCCCGAAAGCCGTGATCCTTTGGATCTGATGGATTGGCAGCTCGTGACATGTGGCTAGTCTGGCGCAAAGGTAGGCTTCGCTACAACTTTTAATCGATGGAGGACTTATGTCATCTACAGCCACACTTCGCGTCGCAGTCGCGCCACGTAGCACTGCACTGACCCACGCTCTCTTCATCGTCGGAGGCGTCGCCTTCATCGCCGCTATGGCTCAACTATCAATTCCAGTTCCAGGATCGCCAGTTCCAGTCACCGGCCAGACACTTGCAGCTCTTCTCGTCGGAACAACCTATGGCGCTCGCCTGGCAGTCTCTACCTTTGCCACATATTTAATTGCCGGCATCGCAGGTGCGCCAGTCTTTGCTCCATCGGGTGCAACAACGCATGGTTTTAGCCGAATTACTGGCGCTACCGGCGGATACCTCATCGGAATGTTGGTTGCGTCATTAGTGCTGGGATATCTCGCAGATCGCAAAGCAGATCAGAAGTTTCTTACATCTTACCCAGCGCTTCTCATTGGTGAAGTTGTTATTTTTGGTTTTGGTCTTACCTGGTTGCATCAATCACTTGGACTTACCTGGTCTGCAACATTCGCAGCAGGTTTCACACCATTTATTATCGGTGAAGCGCTCAAGATCGCAATTGTCGGAACTTCACTCCCTCTTGTATGGCGCAAAATTTCAACATCAATAAATAAGTAATCGCCTACTTATGTCGCCACTTGTTCCTGTAACAACCAATCGCATTGGTGCACATCTGCCACTCTTGCAATTGCTACCTGATGCTGCGCCATATTCATGGGTCCGTGGTGGTGAAGGACTTGTTGGTTGGGGCGAGTACGCATCAATAAAAGTTTCCGGTAAAGATCGCTTTGATCAAGTACGTACATGGTGGCATCAGCAATTAGAAACATTCTCCGTATCAAATGCCGTGCATGGCAGTGGAACCGGGCCGGTTTTATTTACCTCATTTAGCTTTGATCGCAATGAAGAATCAATTGCAGTTATTCCACGTGTCATCATCGGACAGAAGGGTGAGAACTCTTGGATTACCTGGGCTGGCGATAGCGCACAGCCAGCAATTCCAGATACGGCTCCGACTTATGTGAAGCAAGATTTTCATTGGCGCGAAGGAACTTTGAGTGAAACTCAATGGGAAAGTCGCGTTGCGCAGGCGATTGCAAAGATTGATAAGACCGAGATTGAAAAGGTTGTACTTGCACGTGATCTCATTGCCGCTACTGATACTGCGATTGATGTTCGTCCAATTCTTAACTCTTTAGCTCATGACTATCCCGCAACGTGGGTCTTCTCCGTTGATGGCCTTATCGGTGCAACACCTGAGCTTCTCCTTCGCCTCTCGCGCGGAATGGTCACATCTCGCGTATTGGCGGGAACAATTCCAAAAACGGGCGATGACGCTCGAGATTTAGCCCTAGCTGGTTCATTGGCGCGTTCGTCGAAGGATCTAGAAGAGCACGAATATGCCGTCCGATCTGTCGCAGAGGCGCTCGAACCATTCTGCTCTTCAACAAATGTTCCTGACGCACCATTTGTACTCCACTTAGCAAATGTCATGCACCTTGCAACAGATGTGACCGGTGCTCTTCTTGAATCAAAACATCATGTCGATGCATTCGCGCTACTGAAGTCATTACATCCATCTGCTGCGGTATGTGGGACTCCACGAAATATCGCCTTCGATCTCATTGATGAGATTGAGGGTATGAACCGCGGAAGATATGCCGGACCGGTGGGATGGATTGATGCACGCGGTGATGGCGAACTTGGAATTGCACTGAGATCAGGTCAAGTAACCGGTAATGAGATTCGTATCTTCGCAGGCTGTGGAATTGTCGCTGGATCTGATCCGTCAGTTGAGCTTGCCGAGAGCAGCGCAAAATTTGCAGCGATGAAATCTGCGCTCTCTTAAATATTTAGAGCGAATCTACCGAGTTGTAGATTGCTTGCAAGGTATCGGCATTGCTTTCGCGATCTGGGACTTTAACAAGAACGAGTGAAGTGCCAATAACTGGCTTCGACAGTTCGGCGATTAACTCAGATTGATTGGTGACCGTTGATGTAGCCAAGCCAAATGCGGCTGCAATTGAAATGAGATCAAGGTTATGTGGAGTTCCAAAGATTGATTCAAAGCCGGCAACGCCACGATGAGAGAGGGTGGAGAAGATTCCTCCGCCGTTATTATCGATCACAATTATCTTGAGATTGATTGACTCATTATGAATAAGTGCGGTGATGTCATGGAGGAAACTCAAATCTCCCAAGACCGCAATCGTCTCTTTACGTTGCGAGGCGATGCCAAGCGCGGTTGAGATGTTGCCATCAATTCCGGCAAGGCCGCGGTTTGCAAATGTTTCAACTCCGCTTCGTGCAGTGGCAAAGCCCTCAATATCTCGAATCGGCCGCGATGAAGAGATGTAGAGCGATGTGCCGGTAGGGATTCCGACTCCGATTTCGCGAGCAACGAGCGCCTCAGACCAGGTTGAGAGATCAGCAATCTTCTTTGCCGCACGATGTGAGAACTTGTTCCACTGCTCGAGATACTCGGCATCAACTGGTGGCGCCTCTACAACGGGAATATCGGAGAACTTCTGATCAGCGCTTCGATCCGTATCAACGGTCAGAATGCTGGGATCAATCACGATTGATTTTCTTGCTCTAGCAATCAATCTATTTACTGAGCGAGATAAGGTCGTACGTCCAATAACCACTACGGTATCGGGCGCTAATTCATCAGTGATTGTCTGTGATGTGAGAAAAATGCTTGCATGAGAAAGTGCGTTCTTAAATGAGAGTGGATCTTCAGAAATCATCGGCCATCCGAGTTCGGTTGCAAAGTGCTCGACCGCTTCAACGCTAAAGCCTGCGCGATCATGTCCAACAACTAAAACTCCGCGGGTAGATTTTGTATAGAAGGTGCCGGCCTTCTTTCGATTGAAATCTCTTGCTGGCTTAATCTCAATCTGAGCAAGCCAATCTCCTCCGCCATCTGGAGTAAGTGGCTCAGCGAATTGCACATTGAGGTGCACCGGACCTGACTTCAGTGAATTAAGTGGAAGCTCCATTGGATAGGCAGCACCTGAGATATCGGCGAAGTAACGAACGGCCTTTCCAAAAATTCGAGCTTGTTCGGTAGTTTGATTTGCACCTGTCCGACGCAACTCTGCCGGTCTATCCGCGGTTATCACCAACAGTGGCGCATTCGAATGTGATGCCTCGAGAACAGCAGGATGGTAATTAGCAACGGCGGTTCCAGAGGTGCAGACAATTGGTACTGGGCGATGAGTCGCCTTTGCAATTCCTAGCGCGAAGAATGCTGCAGTCCGCTCATCAATTCGAGTATGCAAGGTGATTAATTGGCGCTGCGATGCTTCATAGAAAGCAATTGTCAGTGGTGCATTGCGTGATCCGGGAGAGATAACAACATCAGTAATTCCGGCCTCAATGATTTGGCGGACAATTGTGCGAGCAAGAGTTGTCGATGTATTCATTAAATTCCTAGTATCTCTGCGCAGCGCATGGCTCGATTCTTCCACCATTCGTATCGCTCTGGCGCCACATCGAGCCCTTCAAGATTGATACTCAACTCTTCCAGCGCAATCGAACCATCAACAATTGGTAGCTCTGCAACATTTTCAGCCAATAAAGAGCCAGTTGCCAATCCGCAATCAAATTCGAGGTTATCAATCGAAGCTGCTAGCTCCAATCCATATGCAATTCCGATAGCGCTTTCGAGTGCGCTCGACACGACTACCGGCAAATTGTGATGAGCTGCAATCGCCAATGAGCGCTTAATTCCACCAAGCGGTTGAACTTTCAGCATCAGCACATCAGCTGCGCCATTGAGATCAATTGCAAATGGATCAGCTGCCTTTCGGAGCACCTCATCTGCTGCAATCTTTATTTGAAAATTAGCTTCTGACTTCAACTCGTGTAACTCTTCAACGGTTGCACATGGCTGCTCTACATATTGAATTTCACCAATCTGCTCAGAAATCGCGCCCAGATTGGAAAGCGCTTCATCTACCGACCAAAGTCCATTGACATCGAGTCGAATAGCGGCATCTGGTCTCATCGTGCGCAGAAGTTGGAGGCGGATCAAATCTTCATTGAGGTTCTCCCCCACCTTCACTTTAAATGTTTTGCACCCGGGAAAGCTCTCAATAATTGCCTTGAGGCGATGACCATCTGTAATTGCAGGAATAGTTCCATTTACTCTTATTGAATTTCGGTAACGCGAAGGGCGTACTTGAGTTGCAGCTTCTACTGCAGATGCAAGCCAGTTCGATGATTCTTGGTCGTCATATTCCAGAAATGGAGAGAACTCGCCCCAACCTTGATCACCTTTAAAGAGAGCAACCTCTCGCACATTGACGCCACGAAAGTTTGTCTTCGTCGGTAGCGCGATGACACGCATCGTGGAGAGGAGTTCTTTAAACATTGTGGGCCCAGACCCTAAGGACGTCGCGGAAACTTTCCAAAGTCAGGTTTGCGCTTCTCTTTATAAGCATCGCGGCCTTCTTGACCTTCTTCGCTTAAGTAGAAGAGCAACGTTGCATCGCCAGCAAGTTGTTGAATTCCAGCAAGCCCATCATCTGCAGCATTCATTGATGCCTTGAGTAGTCGAAGTGCCATTGGACTATTCATCAACATTTCGCGACACCATGAAACAGTCTCAGCTTCAAGCTCTGCAAGAGGCACAACGGTATTAACGAGACCCATATCGAGCGCTTCCTGCGCATCGTATTGGCGAGTCATAAACCAAATCTCACGAGCCTTCTTCTGTCCAACATTTCGAGCAAGTAGACCAGAACCATATCCACCATCGAATGAACCAACCATCGGTCCAGTCTGACCAAACTTTGCGTTATCGGCCGCGATAGAAAGATCGCAGACAACGTGCAGAACATGTCCGCCACCAATTGCCCATCCCGCAATCATTGCGACCACTGGCTTAGGTGTGCGTCGGATCTGAACTTGGAGATCAAGAACGTTGAGTCGTCCCATTCCCTGCTGACCTAAAGCGTCATCTCCGATATATCCATCATCTCCGCGGACGCTGATATCTCCGCCAGAGCAGAAAGCTTCACTACCTTCGCCGGTAAAGATGATGACTCCGACCTCAGAGTTATCGCGAGCTAAATCAAAGGCTTCTTTTAATTCGATAATTGTTTGAGGGCGGAAGGCATTGCGAACTTCCGGGCGGTTGATTGTTATCTTCGCCATTCCATCAGCTGCTTCATACTTAATATCGGTGAAGTTCTCACCTCCACGCGCGGTCTTCCACGCTGGGATGGTGCGGTCACCAAAATCACGCTTAATCGGCTTGCTCACAATTCCTCCATTGTTGATTACGGGCGATAGCCTACGCGGGCAATGGAGCAAACCGCACAACGAGAAGTTCGCACAGTCGATCCAGCATGGAGCCTGAGCGAGTTAATGGCCCGTATCGCAAAGGCGCTCGTATCTAATGGCCCTGCCTTAAGCCTTTCAGAAATTTCGGCAGCGACCGTTCCCTCCCGCACCGCCCTCGTCGTCGCAACCACTGGAAGTTCTGGTCAACGTAAGGAAATCGGATTATCCGCCGGTGCGCTACTTGCATCAGCGCAAGCTTCGAATAAATATCTCGGTTCAGAGTTCGGCAATACCTGGTCACTTCTTCTTCCACTCAATCACATCGCCGGAATAAATGTTTTGATTCGTTCGCTTGAACTTGGAACAACGCCGACGAATTTAGTGGGATACGAAGGAAAATATCCAAAGGTTGATTTCACGGCAATTGTCCCAACTCAACTTTTCCGAGCCCTCAATGGCGATGAAAATTTACTGCAGCATCTGCAATCTGCACGTGCAGTCTTGGTTGGTGGCGCTGCTCTCACTCACCAACTTCGACGAGACGCAGAGGCAGCCTCGATTAATGTGATTGAGACCTACGGATCAACAGAAACATCAGGAGGCTGCATTTACGATGGAGTTCCACTTGATGGTGTCGAGGTTGCAATTGGTAATGATGGAAGAATCGCAATTAAAGGTAAAGTAATAGCTCATCAACTCATTGCTGAAGATGGTTGGTATTACACATCTGATGCAGGACATTTCAACGATGGAAAGTTAATTGTTGATGGACGGGTAGATGACATAGTAATCACGGGCGGAGAAAATGTTTCGCTCTCTGCAATTGATCGAGTTCTTGCCCAGACCTTCCCGCAGGTGCAGAGCGCTTCATTTGCAGTTGCCGATCCCGAGTGGGGTCAATCCATTCAATGTGCATTCGTCGGCGCAGATTCATCGATAGAAGGCGCAGTTCAGAGTGCGCTCGAAAGCGAACTCGGCGTTGCTGCAAAGCTCAAAGGTTTTCACTATCTGCAAGAATTACCACTTATCGGTATCGGTAAAGTCGATCGAGCTGCGTTAGGCAGGTTAGTTCTTTGAATAAATGGGTCTTAGGTGCACGTCCTCGTACTTTGCCTGCGGCAGTCGCGCCAGTTCTTGTGGCAACCGCCCTTGCAGGTAGTGAAGCATCATTTGTGCGCGCACTTCTTGCGCTGATCGTAAGTCTCTCGCTTCAGATCGGCGTTAATTTTGCAAATGATTACTCGGATGGAATTCGCGGAACCGATAGCGATCGCGTTGGTCCCACAAGGCTTACCGCATCAGGTCTTGCCTCACCTGCTGCCGTAAAAGCTGCAGCCTTTATCTCATTTGGAGTCGGCGCGGTAGCAGGGCTCGCACTGGCAGCGATGAGTAGCTGGTGGCTTATCGCAGTTGGAATCGCATCAATCCTTGCTGCTTGGGGATACACCGGCGGAAAAAATCCATATGGCTATATCGGACTTGGTGAACTCTTTGTCTTTATCTTCTTTGGTGTAGTTGCGACGGTCGGTGCCTATTACGTTCAAACAGAGACTCTCACGCTCGACGCACTTCTGGCATCAATCCCAATGGGAACTTTTGCATGTGCGCTACTTGCAATCAATAACATCCGCGATCGCGCACTCGATGAACCTGCAGGAAAGAAGACTCTTGCAGTTCGCTTCGGCGATCGTAAGGCGCGTCACTTATTCGCCACACTCATTCTCGTCGGTTACCTCGCAGCTCTCGCAATGGGAAAGCCCTGGGTGCTTCTCACACTGGTGACAGCTCCTATCGCGCTCTCATTGGTGCGTGGAGTTCTTGGTCAAGCGCAGGGACGCGAGCTAATTCCATTCTTAGCAAAGACAGGTCAGCTACAGCTTCTATTCGCATTAATTTTCTCAACTTCACTAGTATTGAGCCATGGTTAAGTTCGAAGGTTTCTTCTTAGTTCTATCGCTCGCCCTCACACTCTTCTCATTTGTTGATTGTGCAATGCGAGAAGATGTTCAACTTCGAAAACTTCCAAAATGGGGTTGGTTACTGGTCATTATTCTCTTTGGAACATTTGGTTCGGTCTTCTACTTAGTAGCTGGCCGCAATGGCGCACGTACCCCAAAGATTAAGCGGGCAAAGCCCCGAGTACTGCCACCTGATGACGATCCAGATTTCTTGCGTAACCTTTAATTTCTTTACTTTGGAATCGTGAATTACTTTTGATTGAGACCGCTATAGGTGTGCTTACCTGTGCCCCATACGTTGATGTAAACGTAATTAAATAAGAATGTAGAGCCTGCAAAGATACAGAGCCAAGCAGCGCGGCGGCCTCGCCATCCAACAGTCACACGCGCATGAAGATATGCAGCGTAGGCAACCCAGGTAATAAATGCCCAGGTCTCCTTTGGATCCCAACCCCAGTAACGTCCCCATGCGCTCTCAGCCCAGATTGCACCGGCAATCACTGAGAAGGTCCAGAGTGGAAATACAAATGCAACGAGACGATATGAAAGTTGATCTAAAGTTTCGAGCGATGGAATACGTAGCGCCCAGACTGGACGTGCGCCAGCTTCCTCAAATCGCTCTAGATATAAATATGCGCCGGCAATCACATTTGCAAGGAGGAATGTTCCACCACAGATAATTGCAGTTGAGACGTGGATTAATAACCAGGTTGATTTGAGCGCCGGTACAAGTGGGGAACTATTTCGGTAGAGCAGAGTTATCGCTGTACCTAAGGTGATTAGCACTGAGAATGAGATGAAGAGCCCGAGCCAACGAAGATCGTATTTGCGTAGGGCAACTAGGTAGGCCAGCGAGAATGCAAAGGCGCCAGTAATAGAGAACTCATACATATTTCCCCATGGCGCATGGCCCGCAGAAATTCCACGAGCAACAATTGCAGCGAAAAGTAGCAAGGTTCCCAAAATCATAAATGCGGTGGCAATGCGAGCGGTTTTCTCAGTGCGCTTGTAGTCAAGCGTCTTAACAAGGAGAGTGCCATCGGTTGCATCTGCATTCTCTGGTGCACGTACAGCCCATGCGGTTTCAAATGTATGAGCAATAAAAGATAGCGTGAAGAGAGCCATTGCTGAATAAACGAAGTAGTTAGATGTGTATGCCCAGGTTGTATTCATCTGATTACTTGATGCTCTCTACTAAATTGGCGACCTCTGATTCAAGGCCAGGAGCATTGTTCTTTGCTAGCGCGGCAACTTCAACTTGAGATCCATTAACGCGGACCCAGATCCTGCGTCTGCGACCATAAAGTGATGTAAGCAACCCGAGAATCGCAGCTACTCCACCGGCGAGTGCAAAGCCCTTACCCCGATCATCTACAAATTGAAGGTTGACCCATGGTTCGACACCTTCGAGAGTGATGGTGCCACCTGGATATTTAAATGTCTCACCGACTCCAACTGATCCAAGGCCGAGGTTCTTCATCTTCTTTGTATCAATTCTGTATACCGATTGCGGAACACCTGAATCTAAACCGAGATCACCGCTCCAGATTGAGAAGAGAAGTCGTGGATTGAGGAGCTCTGGATAAATCGATACCCCGCCCATTGTTTTAGTGCGCTCAAATGTTGGCAGGAATGATGCGACAAAACCAACTGAGGGATCGGCATCCGGAACTTTGATGGCACCAATTGAACGAAGATTTCCATCTTGCGGCAAGAAGGTTACCGGACCTTGGAATGAAACATTACCAAGCGAATCTCTCACCGTCACGATTGGTGAATATCCATTTGCCTGGAGATAGACACGAGTACTTCCAAATGTCAGTGGTGAATTTACTTTGATGACCTGCTTCTTAGTGACGCCTTTATTTGTTGTGGTCACATAAGTTGTGTAATCCTGCGGCATATTTGTTTTGGGATCATATTTAGCAATAAATTTATCGACCGTAATCGTAAAGGGCGACAAATCTGAATCCTTTGTGAGCTTTCCTAAAGTGAGAGTGTCATAACTTGTTGGAACGTTGACGAATCTTTCACCGGTATTAACAATCGCCTCGCCCTGCATTCCGAAGAGAGATCCAAAACTCACACCTACCAATATCAAAATCAAAGAGAGGTGGAAAAGTAAATTTCCGGTCTCGCGCAAATATCCTTTTTCAGCCGAGATTGAATCTGCGGTGATACGCATCCGGAATCGATTCTTTTTAAACCATGATTCTGCGACCTTGAGCGCATCTCCGTTGGCAGCAAATAGAGAGTGGTGTTCCATTCGATTGAGATTGCGAGGTGTTGCAGGTGGTTGCGCACGCATGGCATGAAAGTGTTCTACGGCGCGTGGCAATACACAGCCAATTAAAGAGATAAAGAGCAAGATATAAATTGCGCTAAACCAAGGAGAGCCATAAACATCAAAGAGTGAGAGCTTGTCGTAGATAGCTGAAGTTCCCGGATGTTTTTCAAAGAAATCACGGACGGCAATGGGATTGCTAATTCGCTGAGGAATAATCGAGCCAGGCACTGAGGCGATACCGAGCATCATCAATAGAATCAGTGCGGTCCGCATACTTGTGAGCTGGCGCCAGGCAAAACGAAGTAGGCCAAAGAAACCAAGCTCTGGAATTTCGACTTCGTTGCTCATCAAATCACCGGCACAAAATCTGAAATCAGCGAACGAAGGTTAATCATCAAGTCGTTCCACACTCCGGTAACTTGCATAACGCCGATGATAATCAAAAGTAGACCGCCAATTTTGCTAATGAGTGCACCTCGCTGAACAAAGAAGGAGCGAATCTTCTTACTTCGATCAAGAAATAGCCCGGAGAGAATAAAAGGTATTCCAAGGCCGATGCTATATCCGATTGAGAGAATCGCTCCTCTTGTTGCACTTGATTCTGTAAAAGCGAGAGTTTGAACAGTCGCAAGCGCTGGACCAATGCAAGGTGTCCAACCAACGCCAAAGAGAATTCCCAGAAGAGGAGCGCCGGCGATTCCACCCGTCGTTGAAATTTTTGGCTGAAGTGTCGGAGCAAAAGGAAAGAGGCCGAGAAAAATTGTTCCCATCGCAATTGTAAAAAGTCCGAGGACCTTAGTAATCACTGCTTCATGCGCGGCAATGTGGCTTCCTAAACCGCCAAAGGCGAGACCGTATGAAGCGAAGACAAATGTAAAACCTAAAACAAAGAGTGATGAACCAAGGAGTACTCGTCCTTTAGTCGTTGCAAATCCGGTTGCGTAAGCGATATAGCCAGGGACGAGCGGCAAGACACATGGTGAGAGAAAAGAGATCAAACCGGCAAAGAGTGCAATCGGAAGTGCAGCAAGGAGGGTGCCGCCAGCTAATTGATCAACGATAAAACTGGTCATTCGGACTTAATCTTTTCAATCAATTCTGTCAGCGATGCAATCGTGACCGCACCGGAAATTCTTCCCGCAACCATTCCCTTTGAATCAAGGACCAACGTTGTTGGAATTGCATTAGCGGGCAGGGATTTACTGAAACCGATGAGCACTGAATCATCAATCAAAGTTGGATACGGGCTCTTATTTTTGCGAACAAATGCCTCGGCATTGACGGGATTGTCGCGAGTGAGGATTCCTAGAAATTTAATCTCGGGATATTTCTCCGCCATTGCGGCAAGTGTCGGCTCTTCTGCTCGACACGGTGAGCACCAAGAAGCCCAAACATTAATCACTGCAATTGAACCGTGAGGTAACGAATATTTGGTTCCGAGAAGTGTCATACCTGAAAGTTCAGGCGCTGCGTTGCGATCTGCAGGAGCGATATATGAAGTTGCGCCGTTACCGGCGATAAAACTCTCTTGCGCACTTTGAACTCCAGAATTACCGCATCCGGATAGAAGCAAGAGCGCAGCAGATGCAGCAATCAGCTTCTTCATTAAATAGCCCTTACTTCTTTGGTAGTAGGTGAGCGGCGGGTTCGGAATATGAAGTTCCGCTAATCAAACCTTCATCGTCGAAGTGAATGCTGGTTACAGATGCCAAAGTACATTCACGCTTGCGAGGATCATGGAGCAATCGACGGCCTTCGATTGCGCTCCGGAGAATCCAGATAGGGAGTTGGTGAGATACAACGATGGCATCCTTTTCGCCAGCTGCTTTTTTAGCATCAAAGATTGCTGCCAACATTCGATTGATTTGCTCTTCATACGGCTCGCCCCACGATGGCTTCCATGGGTTGTAGAGATGGCGCCATGCTGATGGATGTTTTAGAACTCCATCACCGATTCCAAATGGTTTTCCTTCAAATACATTTGCAGCTTCGATCAAACGTTCATCGGTATGAATATCAATTGAATGCGCTTTAGAGATCGGCGCTGCAGTTTCTTGTGCGCGCTGCAATGGAGAGACATGAAGCGCACCGAGATTAATAGACTTTGACCACTCACCGAGCGTTGAGGCCATCTCTTGGCCACGAACAGAGAGGCGCCATCCAGGTTGACGCCCGTAGAGAATCTTTTGAGGATTTTCGACCTCACCATGTCGGACTACATGCACCGTTGAACTCATGCCCTAAGCATAAAGCGTGAAGTCGGAGGGCTATCCCACTCAGCAATCGCTAAGGTTGTGACATGGCGCAAAAGAGCACACGTGCTGCCTTCTTCGATGTAGATAACACCCTTGTACGAGGGTCCACTCTCTACTTTCTCGGACGAGGTATGTATCAACGTGGATATTTCACAAAGGCGGATATCTCCCGCTTTGTAGTCGCCAACCTCCGATTTCGCATGACCGGAACTGAGAAGAAGGAAGTTATCGATCGCTTTCAAAATGCAGCAACAGATTTTGTTGGTGGGCATAATGTCAGTGACATTCTCAAACTAGGTGAAGAGATTTACGATGAATTCGTATCTCCCAAATTATGGGAGAGCACCTGTGAAATCGCGCGCGAACATTTAGCAAAGGGAGAATGCGTCTGGCTTGTGACAGCTGCGCCGCAAGATATGGCGGAAATTATCGCCAATCGACTTGGATTTACCGGTGCAATCGGCAGCAAGGTTATTGTTAAAGATGGTGTGTATACCGGCGAACTTGATGGCAAGTTACTTCATGGCACAGAGAAAGCAGTTGCGATTCGTGCCTTGGCAGATGAAAATGGATACGACCTCAAAGAGTGTTTTGCATACTCTGATAGCCACAACGACTTTCCACTTCTTACTGCGGTTGGGCATCCATCGGCAATTAATCCCGATGCAATTCTTCGTATCAAAGCTTTGGCCGAGGGATGGCCGATCCATGACTTTCGCCGTGCGCGCTATCTCAACCGATTGCTCGGCCCGGCGGTAAGTCGACTTGCCGCGCTGGCCACCTTGTTTGTTCCACGCAAGCGCCGCTAACTCAATTCGCGCATCGCGGTAATACCCCGCTAATGTTGGCAGGTTATGGAAATTCGCTCCTTCGCCGATTATCTGCGCTCACTTGATGACGCAGGGCTTATCACGCTCTTTGAAAGTCGTAGCGATCTCATCTCGCCTGTCCCTTCAGATATTTCAAGCCTTGCTGTTCGAGCCTCTTCAATTCCAAGTCTGGTGCGCGCAGTTGATTCACTCAACAAATGGCAGCTACAAGTACTTGAGGCAGCATCGGTAATTTCCGAACCTTTTACCGAGAAGGAACTTCTGCAATGCACCGATAAGTCAGCGAAATTTGCGCTAGCTGCATTAGTGGATCGAGCGCTTATCTACATTGGCCACGATGGTTATCGTCTTCCCGGCAATCTTCGCGAAGTTTTAGGCAATGAAGTTGCTGGACTTGGTCCCGTTGCTTCAAAGAAATTGAAATTAAAGGATCTCGACAACGCACCTGCTGCCTCAAAGAAAGTGCTTGATGCAATGGTCTGGGGTCCACCGCGTGGTGCGGTCGCAGATGTTAAGAAGCCAAATCCAGGTTTGAAGTGGCTCCTTGATGAAGGATTTGTCTCACCTGTAAATCAACAAACTGTTGTCCTGCATCGTGAGGTCGCGCTCCATTTACGTGGCAATAAAGTTCACCGCGAACTGATTGCGCAAGAGCCTCAACTCTCCGGTAGAAATGTTGAGACAAAGAGCCTTCAACTCGCGGCGATTTCAAATATCACAACCTTCTTACGTTGGACGGAAGAAGTGCTTAATTTCTGGGGGCAACAACCAGCGATGGCGCTCAAAGCTGGCGGACTTGGAATTCGTGATCTTCGCGAAATTACGCAACACCTTGGCGTTGAAAGTGAATGTGCTTCTTTTATTATTGAAGTTGCATATATCAGCGGGTTGGTCACCATCGATCCTGACGATCGAATTTTGCCCACCCATCAATTTGATATTTGGCTCTCATATCCAGCATCTGTTAAATGGGAGAACTTGGTATCGGCGTGGTTAATAACCTCGAGGTTGAGCGGGTTAGATGCCGCGCCAATGGGACCTGAATTAGATCGAAGCATCGCCGCTACCGTCCGGAAGAAAGTGTTGGCACTTCTCGATGGCGCAGATTCGCTGGCACCGACATCAGATTCACTTCTGGCAACACTTCAATGGAACCTTCCATATCGACGTACTGGTGGAGTTCCAGCTGAATACCTCCATTGGATCACTCGAGAGGCTGAATGGCTCGGAATTACCGGCCAAGGAGCGCTCTCTCCATACGGTGCAGCCCTTCTCAATAATCGCGATCTCACTGCAATTGATAGCGACCTGCCAGCAACGGTCGACCACATTCTGATTCAAAGCGATAACACTGCAATTGCTCCAGGCCCGCTGGAGCATGAAGTCGCAGAAGAGTTAGACCTGATTGCAGATATCGAATCTCGCGGCGCTGCAACCGTCTTTAGATTTAGTGAGTCATCACTTCGACGAGGATTGGATCACGGTCGAACCGGTGAAGAGATACTTGCATTCTTAAAGAAGACTTCAAAGACACCTGTTCCTCAGCCACTTGAATACCTCATTGGAGATATCACCAAAAAACATGGCAAGTTGCGAGTAGGCAGCGCCTCTTCATTTATTCGATGTGAAGATACCGCTTTGATCACGCAGATTTTGCGAGATAAGAAAGTAGAGGCGTTAGGTCTTCGCCGGATTGCTCCGGAAGTCTTGATCTGTACCCATGAGGCAGATGATGCAATCCATATCCTTCGTGCAGCAGGTTATTTGCCAGCTGCAGAAGATTCTCAAGGATTACTTTTGAGCGGACCTCGTATTCAACGTGCACAGACAAAGGCCCGTCCGCCACGAATCATTGGCGAATTCGAAAATCCAAGTGAAGAGAATCTAGCAATTGCAGTTCGCACAATTCGTACCGGAGAAAAATCAAGTGCAAAACAGAGCACCTTGCGAGATATCTCGCAAGAAGCGCTCGGATCATTACCTCGCTCAACTGCAAATGAAACTCTTGAAATTTTGACACATCATCTTCGCGAGAATCCTTCTAAATCACTCTCTATTGGATATGCAGATAACAATGGCCTGGTTTCTCATCGCATCATTGATCCCCTCAAAATTTCTGCCGGCTCACTAATGGCTCGTGACCATGCCACCGGAGAGGTTCTCACCTTTAGAATTCCTCGAATTACGGGGGTGGCAACGTTATGACGAGCGAGAACATCAGTGAATACGGCAGACTTACCCCTATGTTGGCTGCAATCGAAGCGCTGGTGAAGTGCGAATCTCCTAGTGAGGATCTCGATGCCTGCCGCTCTGTAGTCTCACTCGCAAGCGATATTGCTACTCGAGTTCTTGGAACACCAGCACAAATCAAAGAGATCGAGGGTCGCCCGGTTTTCTGGTGGGGTAGCGAACGACCAAAGGTTTTGCTCCTCGCACATCTCGATACAGTCTGGCCGATCGGATCGTTTACTCCACTCTGGAACGTTGATGGTGATGTTGTTCGCGGGCCTGGCGTCTTCGATATGAAGGCTGGTTTTGTGCAAGCCCTCTATGCGCTTAAAGGAATTGAAGGCGATGTCGCTTTGGTTGCCACGACTGATGAAGAGATTGGTAGCCACAAATCTCGCGCACTTATTAAAGAGTTGGCAGAAGGTGCAGATGCGGTTCTCGTTCTTGAAGCCTCTTTAGATGGCAGGGTGAAGACCGGTCGTAAGGGAACCGCGATGTATCAGATCTCGGTACATGGCAAAGCAGCGCATGCTGGTCTCGAACCAGAGAATGGCATCAATGCCACAACTGAAATTTCACATATTATTCTTGCACTTGCTGCCCTTGAGAATCCAAAGCACGGAACAACTGTCGTACCAACAATGTTGCGTTCTGGAACAACAATCAATACTGTCCCGGAACTCGCAGTTTTAGAGATTGATGCACGATCTTTTTCACAGGATGATTTAGTGCGGGTAGATGAAGCGATTAAAGGTTTGAAGACAACCCTTCCTGGCGCTCGAATTGAAGTTGCTGGTGGGTTACATAGACCTCCACTGCAACCTGCATCGACTTCAGAGCTCTATCAGCTTGCCGAGAAAGTCGCGGCAGAGATCGGAATGCCACCACTTGGATCTGCAGAAGTTGGTGGAGCAAGCGATGGAAACTTTGCCGCAGCTGCTGGCGCCCGTGTATTAGATGGACTTGGCGCAGTTGGTGGTGGTGCTCACGCTTCACATGAATGGGTAAGCCTTTCAAGTATTGAAGCACGAAGCGCTTTCTTGCATGCATTTATCAAAGAGTTGCTCGCATGAGCGACGGACCACTCATTGTTCAGAGCGATAAGACGCTCCTCCTCGATATCGATCATCCACTCTCAGTCGAATGTCGACGAGCTATCGCTCCCTTTGCCGAACTCGAACGTGCGCCGGAACATATGCACACCTACCGCCTCACAAATTTAGGATTATGGAATGCACGCGCTGCAGGTCACGATGCAGAGATGGTGATTGATACCCTCATTAAATATTCACGCTATGCAGTGCCACATGCGCTGCTGATTGATGTTGCCGAACAAATGTCTCGCTACGGTCGTCTGCGATTAGAAGCTGACCCGATTCATGGCCTCATTCTTGTAACCACCGATACTGCGGTACTTGAAGAAGTAATTCGCGCGAAGAAGATTGCACCGCTGCTTGGAACTCGCATCGATAACGAAACCATTGCCGTGCACCCAAGCCAACGTGGCGCAATTAAGCAATCACTCTTGCGACTTGGTTGGCCGGCCGAGGACTTTGCTGGCTATGTAGATGGCCAGGCGCACCCAATTGAATTGAAGCAAGATGGCTGGAAGATCCGTGAATACCAAGAACATGCTGCCGAAGGCTTCTGGCATGGTGGTTCAGGCGTTGTTGTACTTCCATGTGGCGCTGGAAAAACAATTGTCGGCGCAGCTGCGATGGCGCATGCAAAGGCAACGACACTTATCTTGGTTACCAATACAGTCGCAGCCCGACAATGGCGTGATGAATTATTAAAACGCACCTCACTGAATGAAGATGAGATTGGCGAGTATTCAGGATCTAAGAAGGAGATTCGTCCCGTCACTATCGCGACCTATCAGGTGATGACTAAGAAGAAGAATGGCATTTATGCCCACCTCGACCTTTTTGATAGCCACGACTGGGGTTTGATTATTTATGATGAAGTCCATCTTCTTCCGGCGCCAATCTTCCGATTTACTGCAGATATTCAATCTCGTCGACGTTTAGGACTTACCGCAACGCTCGTTCGCGAAGATGGAATGGAAGGTGAGGTCTTCTCACTCATCGGCCCTAAGAGGTTTGATGTTCCCTGGAAAGAGATTGAAGCGCAGGGATATATCGCACCGGCCGAATGTATTGAAGTTCGCGTCAATCTCACTGAAGCAGAACGCCTGGCTTATGCAACTGCTGAACCAGAAGAGCGCTATCGCTACTGTGCGACAACTCGCACTAAGCGCGATGTTGTACAGGAACTCGTAAGTCTCCATGCAAAAGAACAGATACTTGTTATCGGTCAATATCTCGATCAGCTCGATGATCTTGGTGAGACGCTTGGCGCACCAGTTATTCAAGGGTCTACTCCGCAAAAAGTTCGAGAAGAGTTATTTCAAGCTTTCCGTACCGGCGAAATTTCTTGTCTTGTTGTATCGAAGGTTGCAAACTTTTCGATTGACCTACCGGAGGCAACTATCGCGATTCAAGTCTCCGGTGCATTTGGCTCACGTCAAGAAGAGGCGCAACGACTTGGTCGAGTACTACGACCCAAGGCAGATGGCCGCGGCGCACGTTTCTACTCAGTTGTTTCGCGTGACACTATCGATCAAGATTTCGCGCAGAACCGTCAACGCTTCCTTGCTGAACAGGGATATAGCTACACAATCATTGACGCTGACGATGTTTTTCAAGGGAAGATCTAAAGCGATCTGGATCTACTCGCCAAAAGTCATGGTGTTCGCCATCAATATGAGTGACCGGTACTTGCTCGCCATATAGTTTTTCAAGTTCTGGGTTACCGTCAATATAAATAATCTCAATCTCAAATGCGAGCTCTTCGCGAAGCCCCTCGAGAACATTCACAGCATCTTCGCAGAGATGACATCCGTGACGGGAGTAAACGGTGACCATAGGGAAATTCTCTCACCCTGATAACGTTGCCCGCTATGAGGAGCCTTTTCAAGAGCGTGCGTTTGAGCGCACTCCCCTTGGCTCTCCTGGCAGGTTTACTCCTGCCGATTCATGCTGATGCGCTGACGCCATTCTTGCAAATACAGGCGAAGCAATGGGGCAATATCTATGCCGGCCCTAATACAAATGTTCAGCAGGTGCCGCGCGAAAAAAGCGCCTCCATCGATGCAAAATCAAAGTTCATAGTTAATTATAAGAATTTCCCAGATTGGGCGAAGAAAGATTTTCAAGCAGCCGTAGATGTCTGGTCGGCAAACTTCGCATCTACAGTTCCGATAACTATTGATGCAACCTGGAACCGCATCTCAAGTTATGGCGTTCTGGGAAGCGCACGACCTGGAAGTTACTTCGCGGGATTTGATGGCGCTCCAGATTCAAGTCTCTGGTATCCATCAGCGCTTGCAAATGCAATTGCCGGAAAAGATTTAGATCCAAAGCAATCTGAAATTATTATCCAGGTAAATTCATTAGCTGAGTGGAATACCACCAACGATGGTCTCTCTCACGCAAATCAATATGATCTTGAATCTGTATTTATTCATGAGATGGGCCACGGACTTGGCTTTCTCTCAACTGACTCATATGACTCATTCTTTGGCTACGGAAATATTGAGCAACCAACACCTTTCGATGCCTATGTTCAAGTAGAAGATGGTCGCCGACTTTCAGATCTACCTTCACCATCTATCGAACTCGGAAAAGCTCTCACATCACCGCTCGTCTGGTCTGGAACTTTGGGAATCGCGGCAAATGGTGGAGTAAAACCACTCTTGTACTCGCCGCCAAAATATGAAGAAGGTTCTTCCGTAAGCCACTTAGATGAGACAACTTTTTCTAAATCACAAGTTGATAATGTCATGACGCCAAATCTTGATGCCGGCGAAATCTTTCATGCCCCGGGGCCGCTACTACTTGCGATGATGGAAGATATGCGCCGCAAACCACCGGTCGGAATCGCAGTGGGAACGCCGCAGGTTGTACGGAATGTCTCTGCTCTAGTTTCAGATGGCGCTGCAATTATTACCTTTGACCCGCCAGCTAACGCTCGCACCGCTCAAATTACGAGTTACTCGGTACGAAATCTCAAGACCAATCAGGTGAAATCAACGACCACATCACCTGTGACATTTACCGGTTTGAAGAATGGCACTAGCTATACCTTTGCGGTAACCGCATCAAATTCAAATGGCAGCTCTGATGCGGTTAACACTTCCCCAGTAACGCCACAAGCTAGCTGGACTCGCTTTGTCATTGATGCCAAGAGTGATGCTACCCAGCTGGCAAGCACAACATTTAATGGTCAACCAGCGATCGCCTATATCGATTCACAGAGCGGTGATTTAAAGCTTGCGACCTGGGATGGCAAAGTCTGGGTCAAAGTCACAGTTGATGGTGCCGGCGGATCTGCCGGACGCACCAATGCAAATATCAAAGGCGCGCTTTCGCTCTGCGTTAATGGAAGCGGCAAGAATCAATTACTCCATATCTTCTACTCAGATGCTCAAGATATGGATCTTCGATATGCAAAATATGATGGCAAGAAATTTACCTTCGAGGTTGTCGATGGAAATGGTCCTGCTCTCAATAACTATGAGGATCCCATTCGAGTACGGACAAATGCTGATGTCAGCGTCTCAAGTGCATGCGTAGCATCAGCAGCCGGTGTGCAGGTGCTCTATCGCGATGAGAGCCAAGGAATTCTGCTCGGAGCTGTAAAGCAAGCTACAGCTAAGAGTTGGTCCTACGAACTTGTTGACGGCGATCGCAAGACTGATAATCGTACGACTGGCGATGTTGCATTTCATTTGAAGGCCGCATTTGATGGCAAGTTAAGTTACTTTATCTACGATTCAATTTTGACGATAAACCAGAAGAAGGAGGCAACGACCGGCGAGGTGCGCATCGCAAGTCGAAGCAATCTCTCCTCTAGCGGTTGGAATTATCAGACTCTTGAGGCAACTTCTCCGGCAAATCCAATGGCTGGCTTTGATGTTGCCTTAGCCAAGACTCAATCAGGGATCTTCGCGACCTGGCTAGATGCAGCGCCAAATACTCTTCCCAATGCATCTCAGATTCGTTGGAGCAATGTGCAACCAAATCCAACACTTACAAATGCTGTGACAGATGGATTTGGTAAGCCTTCAAAGTATCTCTCAACCGATGGATCGCTAGTCGCATTCAATTGCGAGAAGAGATTGTGCGCGATTGATACCTCTAAGGCGACGCCTAAGATTTCATTTGTTTCAGCAAGCGAAAACCCAGATGGAATAAATTCCACCTGGGTCACGGTAAATCATCTGAAGTATCTGGTAGCTGGTATTAACGGCCAACTTTCGATGCTCCGTCCTTAAGCAACGCTATTACTTGGCGTTACGGCGCTGGATACGTGTCTTCTTCAGAAGTTTCTTATGCTTCTTCTTAGCCATACGCTTGCGACGCTTTTTAATAACGGAACCCATAAGTCACGCTCTTCCTAGTAGTAGTACCCAGATCTAAATAATCTGGTTTAAATCGATGGCAAAGGCTACCGCGATACGAGGGTAAAAATCGAAACGGTTCCATCGCTCGAACTAGCTAAGCCCACTACCCCTCGCCCTGCTGAATACTGGAGCGAGATAGGCGTTACGAGGCCAGGGATGGCCGTTGCAGCCTTTATGACACCCTTGCTATCAAAGGTGAGGATAAGAAGAGTAGGAAGCGTTGGCTTAAATCCCGAGATACCTGAAACCGATCCCTTGCTTGTAAAAGCGAGATATGAATTTCCATTTGCCGATAACGAAGTAGATGCTCCGGTACTTGGAACTCGTAGCGTCCATGTTGGTGTGAAAGCTGTCGTGAACTTCGTAATTGCAGTTTCAATGATCTTGCCTGTGACAACTGGACCACTCACAAGATTGGTCGCATCAGCTGAGATCCAACTTCGAGATGCTTTTATAGCGGAGCTACGCACTACTGAAGTAACGGCGCCAGCCTTAGAGATTTTGATCAGTACGCCATCACGGATGCCCGCAACTTTCTTCCCCGCTAGCGTTTCAGCGCTAGATCCAAATACAGAGGTGCTTCCATCTGCATTACGAGCTACTGCATTGAGCTCACTCTTTGCGGTTCCGATAGAGAGCATTTTTCCGAAGAGTCCCGCATTTGCATTAACCTCGAAAGATTTTGAATCCAGAGTTCCAATTATTGACACCCCTGAACTTGTTGCCGAGATTGCGGTAACAATTGGCAGGCTCTTCTGAGGTGATAGATAGGTAGCTAACAATTCTCCTGCCGGTGAAATCTTCCAGAGCGCAATCTGGTTCACATCGGGGCGGAGTGAATTACCAGGATCGACATTGACTGCATCAGGATTATCAATACCGGTCAGCACTGTTGCTGACTCGACCGCCGGCGCGGAAGCGGCAGAACCTGCCACCCAGATATTGCCGAGCGGGTCCGCGGTAATCGCAGTTGCAACTTCATCTACCCCTGAATCGATTGTTCTTTGCCACAGCTGTGTGCCGGAGAGATCAAATGCGGTAAGTACTACATCGGAACTCTTGGCGGTGAGATTTTGCAAGTAGATGATGTTCTTGCCGTTGAGTGTGAAGCCTTCGGTGTTAGCCGGAGCAGGAAAGCTCGAACCCAATTGCACCGGTATCGATTTAGGCGCGGCAACTGCAGATGTAATTGGTAGTGAGAGTAGAAAAAGTATTCCGAGCAGACGCTTCATATTAGGCAAGTTCTTGAGAGCGATGTGCCGCTGCAGCCATTGCATCAGCAACAATCGAATGCAGCCCTGAAGCAGAGAAAGATGCGAGAGCTGCCGCTGTTGTGCCATTCGGGCTTGTCACTTTTTCGCGCAAGGTAGTTGGAGAATCTCCCGAAGTTTCGAGTAACTCTGCCGCGCCTACGATGGTCTGAATAGTTAATAAGGTTGCATCTTCTTTTGAAAGCCCAAGCGCTACTGCGCCATCAACCATCGCCTCAACAAATGCGAAGAAATATGCCGGACCAGAACCGCTCGTTGCCGTAACTGAATCCTGAAGTAATTCTGGTACTTCAATCGCCTTGCCGGTCGCCGCAAGAAATTCTGAGACAAACTTCTTCTGCTCAGCGGTCACACCAGCACCGAGTGAATATCCAGATGCTCCCTTACCAACTAGGGCTGGAGTATTTGGCATAACTCGAATAATTGGATTCTGCTGACCTAGACCTGATGCGATTGAGGCGATTGTCTTACCTGCTGCAAAGGAGATCACAAGAGTCTCTGCTGAAATTCCGGTTGCGAGATCTGCGAGAGTTGTCGCCATATCTTGCGGCTTTACGACGAGCAGGATGACTGTGGACTCTGCAGCTACTGCGGTTAACTCTTTATGAACAATCGAGTAACGGCTAGCAAGTTCGATAGCTCTCTCGCTCCGCTTTTCTGCAAATGAAATATCAGCTGGCTTTACACCGCTACGAATCAAGGCGGCGATGAGTGCTTCGCCCATAACGCCTGCTCCGATAACGCCAATGTGATTAGCCATGGCGCAAGAGTACGCGTAGTCTCTCTGCCTATGTCAGAGGTTAAAGCAGGTTTCGCACGCGACTGGATTGAATTCTCGGATCCAGATAGTCCTGAAGAAATCTATAAGTGTGACCTCACTTGGCTCACATCAAATTGGTCATGTATCTACGGTGATGGATGCAAAGGCGTATTTGCAGACCGCCCCAATGATGGATGTTGCACTGAAGGCGCGATGTACTCAGATGCAGAAGATGAAGAGCGCACACTTCGCGCAGCCGAATTCTTAACTCCAGATATGTGGCAGTTTTACGAGCAAGCTCGCCCCAAGAAGCCAGGCGGAAAATTACGTATTACCGATACCGATGAAGATGATGAGCGCAAGACTCGCACCGTCGATGATGCCTGTATCTTCTTAAATCGAAAAGGTTTTGAAGCACCAGGGTTTACCGGTTCATTCGGTTGCGTGCTGCACCATCTTGCAGAAAAGCGCGACATGCACTTCTCAGATACAAAGCCAG
>CAJBMC010000110.1 GCA_903954055.1 uncultured Actinomycetes bacterium
CGTCGATCATCTGGTGGCGCGCGAAGGAAGAGTTACAGTTCACGTAACTTAAATTTCAATCGCCACCAGGGATCGGGTCGGACCTTTGCTATTGCTGCAATCTTCTTTGCGCTGGCACTTTTCTTAGCGCCACCGATTAAAAATTACTTTACTCAACGTGCGCAAATCAGCGCCCTGCAATCGCAATTATCAAGTGACTATGCAGCCCTCGATGCAGCTCGGAAAGAGTTAACGCTCTGGCAGAACCCTGAATATATAAAGTCACAGGCGCGCGAGCGACTTCACTTTGTAATGCCAGGCGAGCGTCAGTACATCGTTACCGGTGGCGATTCTTCGCAAGCAAATGGAGATGGTTCAGTGAACGTTGTCGAAAATCTTCCAGAAGGCCAGCCTTGGTACACAAGAATGATTGCATCCATTACAGAGGCAGGTAAGAAGTGAGCCGAATTCCGACTGAGGCAGATCTCGAGGTAATCGAACGCCAACTTGGTCGCACACCTCGCGATGTACATGCAATTTCTTACCGCTGTCCGTGCGGAAATCCAGCTGTAGTCGAGACACCACCTCGCTTAAGTAACGGCGAACCTTTTCCCACTTTTTACTATGCGACCTGCCCACGTTTAACAGCTGCAATCTCAACTCTCGAAACAACTGGTCTCATGGGCGAAATGAATGAACGCCTTGCTACAGACCATGTGCTTGCAGGCGAGTATGCGGCTGCACATGATGATTACATCGCCTCACGGAGTGCGCTAGGTATCGAGGTTCCAGAGGTTGAAAATATTTCTGCCGGTGGAATGCCTGATCGTGTGAAATGCCTTCACTCACTTGTCGCACATTCGCTCTCAGCAGGAGAAGGTGTTAATCCACTCGGCGATGAAGCGCTTTCAAAACTTCCTGAATGGTGGAAGTCCCAACCATGCTAGTAGCAGCAATTGATTGCGGTACAAATTCAATCCGTCTCCTTATCGCCGATATCGACGGCAATAACTTTCGAGAGATAACTCGTCAGATGGAAGTTGTGCGGTTGGGCCAAGGCGTAGATAAGACTGGCGCGTTTCACCCGGATGCTATTGCTCGCACCTTGGCTGCAGTGGATCTATATGCCGCTGAGATTGCAAAGCGTGGAGTTGAAAAGATTCGGTTCTGCGCAACAAGTGCAACACGTGATGCCACTAATCGGGCACTCTTTATCGATGGCGTGAAAGAGAGACTTGGTATCGAGCCAGAGGTAATTGCCGGAGAAGTTGAAGCGGCGCTCTCATTTCAAGGGGCAACTAAAGATTTTGATAAGTCGGAAGGACCATTCCTGGTCATTGATATTGGTGGCGGTTCTACTGAATTTGTCTTTGGAACAGATGTTGTAGAAGCAGCCCGCAGTATGAATATTGGTTGTGTTCGTATGTCAGAACGACATTTCACTGGCGATCAACCCGATCCAGGTCAGATTGCAGCTGCAATTGAAGATATAGATGAGGCGATTCGCCAGGCAGCTAAGAGCGTTCCGATTACATCTGCCAAGACAGTCATCATGGTGGCAGGTACGGCAACGACTGTAGCGGCAGCCGCGCTCGAACTTCCCGCCTATGACAGATATGCAATTCATCTTGCCCGCATAACCTCAGAGCGGGCACATCAAATTTCGACAGATCTCTTACGTGAAACTCGTGAACAGCGCGCAGCACATGGATATATGCACCCGGGTCGCGTAGATGTTATTGGCGCTGGATCGCTAGTGCTTGATCGAATCATGCAGGCAACCGGCGCATCTGAGTTTGTCGCATCAGAGTCAGATATTCTCGATGGAATGGCTTGGTCACTTGTATAAGAAGTTAGAACTTCTTGATAAGGCGATTATTAAATGCCGCCAGTGTCCACGCTTAGTGGAGTGGCGTGAAGAAGTTGCGGTGACAAAACGCAAAGCTTATGAGGGTGAAAAATATTGGGGTAAGCCGGTTCCCGGATTCGGTCCTCACGATGCGCGTCTCATTATTCTCGGACTTGCACCGGGAGCACATGGCGCAAATCGCACCGGGCGTGTATTTACCGGTGACTCGTCTGGGGATTGGCTTTATAAAGCGCTACATAAAGCGGGACTGGCCAAGTTATCGACGAGCACATCAGCAGGTGATGGACAAGCACTAATTGATACCCGAATTTTATGTGCAGTACGTTGCGCACCACCAGATAACAAACCAAGCACTGATGAGAAAGCTACCTGTGCACCATTTTTCGAAAATGAAATCAGCTTGCTTCTCCCAACAGCGCAATCTTTTCTAGCCTTGGGAAATCTCGCCTGGGAGACGATCTACCGAACCTTGAAAGAACTTGGCTGCACAATGCCGGTGCCGCGACCAAAGTTTGGTCATGGGATTAAGTATTCATTTATTGGCCCCGATGGAATCAAGCGAAAAGTCTTTGGCTCTTATCACCCAAGTCAGCAGAACACATTTACTGGAAAACTCACTGAAAAGATGTTGGATTCAGTAATTAAGAGCGCATCTACACTTAAACCATGACTATCGCTTCTGGCAAAGTTCTCTCCATCAATATTGCTTCCCAGAGCAAATCTCAATCATGGAGTAAATCTGGAAATCGCACTGGAATCGATAAGAAGTCGGTCGAAGGACTTGTCCTCTTTGGAAATGACTCAGTTGGTGGGGATAACGTGGTGGATCGAAATCATCACGGAGGATATGACAAAGCGGTCTACGCATATGCCCAGGAAGATGCACAATGGTGGGCAGAGAAAATTGGTCGCGAAATAACACCCGGAATCTTTGGTGAGAATCTCACAACAAGTGGAATCGATCTAACCAATGCAGTTATTGGAGAATGTTGGCAGATTGGCGATCTATTACTTGAGGTGGCTGAGCCACGAATTCCCTGCACCGTCTTTGCTGGATTTTGGGATCGTCCAACCTTGATTAAGGAATTTACGGAAGCAAATCGATCTGGTGCATATTTAAGAATTATTGATGAAGCGATGATTGAACGAGGTGCGACTATTGAAGTGATTCACCGACCGCACCACGGCATCACAATCGGCGATATCTTCGCTGCGAAGTCTGGGTCTCGCCAAAAGATTTCTGCGATTGCTCAAGTTGCCGAACTATCAGCGGAATATCGAGAGTGGGCTCAAAAGCTCAATAGTTAGTGTCGAAAGTAATATTTTTCAGATAGTAGACTTTGCCGGCATTGGCCCCCATAGTCCAATGGCAGAGACAGAGGACTTAAAATCCTTCCAGTGTCGGTTCGAGTCCGACTGGGGGCACCAATCTACGCGTGATTTGCGTGCATAAATTTAGCCCTAAAACTCGGTAGAGACATTAGCAAGCTCTATTTTCCTGCAATCAGGCGGGGCATTGGTGATGGGGGTTCAAGGTGTTGAAAAAATCAAAGGCTGTTCTGATAGCGCTCTCACTGGTATTTGCATCCGTCTCGATTGTTCCGGGAAACGCTGATTCAACTATCCCCGCAAATCAACAACCTCCAGCAAATGGGCCAGATGAATCAATCCCCATCGCGGCTTACTGTCAGCCAGATATGTATGCCTGTGAAGGATATAAACCTTTGGCCGATGAACAGTTCTTACCTCCTTGGGCGCCAGGATTTAAAAACTTTCAAGGTTACTACCATAACGATCTGACCGGACTCACTCGTTTTCCTTCCTACGCAATTGCAATAGATCGTGATTCATCCGGACAGGCAACTTCAGTTGTTGCTTGTAAAGATGTTTCAGATTCAAGCTGTAAAGGCGCAGAATTTGGATTCTCTGCTGACTTACAGATGTGCTCAGCTGAAATCGGTATCGATTGCATGAGTGATATAACGGTTACTGATGCCGAGAACAAACCTCTGGCTTTTACAGTTGAGGGACAATTTCCGATTGGTAATCCGCAATTCTTCAAAGGGAGTACGGCGCTAAAGATTCCAACGGGTGGTGGCTCTACGTTAATTCATATTCCTGGCGCACCACATGCTGGTGGAGATACCTATCTCATTAAACCAACAATGACCGGAAGAAAAGCAAATGCTCAGAGCGAGCTTCAAATGCAGAGCTTTGGCGTTTCAATATCAGCTGTAAAGATTATTGATGGAAAATATAGTTTCGGTGGCGTTAGTACCACGCCTGCTTTATACACCAACGGTTATAGCAACATTGGAAACGAGAAAGGAACCTATCCTGCTAAATGTGCCGCTGCCTCTGAAACACAGTGCGCTCTTAAATATTCATTGCCATTAGGAATCCATTTCGGAATGACGATCAATTTATCTCGATCACTGACAGGCTGGCTCCATGGCCGAGTAAAGAGCCCTCAGGTAGAAGTTAAGACCAACTCTAGTGGCGGCACGACGCTCAAAGTCTCAGCAGAGCCCATCAAAATTCCTGTAAGTGCGATCTGGGTAAATAACGATACTGCGGCTCAGAGCATCAAAGATTTCTATGCTGGAAAGTCCAATTATGGCTCACCATTATTTGGTAATCAGAATAAATCCAAGCCGCTCGCAGAGATCGATCTTCTTCGCGATGCCAATCAAGGGCATACTCTTGAGACTCTCAATGAATTTCTAGCGTGGTTACCCACTTTGGGAGATAAGGCACAAGCCCTTCCAACAATTTGGTCAATCCAAACAATGAGTAATTATGAAGTTCCTGACCAAGTCCAGAAATGTCTTAATCAGAGTGATGCGCTTGCAGGAATTGTTACAACCAATGCTTCAGAATATTTAGACGGACCACCTGTCTTCGATAAGCAAACTGGCGCACTTGATTACAAGGTTGCAGCAACTCACTTCGAGCCCGATGGCACAACAATCTTCCGTGGTACTTATGATCTTGTGATGAGCTCAAAAGTGGCTCGTTGCATCTATGGTTTCACCAATGCTCCAATCAGTGCAACCGTCTCGGTTACTTCAGAATCTGGCTCTAACAATGTGGCCACAATTGTTGTCAATGAGAGAAATGGTTGGCTCTCACTTGGTGCTTACAATTTCACGTATTCAAGTCCAACAATCCGTGTGGTTCTTTCGGGGTCAAAAGTTTCTCAAGCGACCCCAACACCAACCCCTACACCAACAGGATCTGCAACCAAATCAGCCGTTAAGAGCATCGTTTGTCTCAAAGGCAAGGTAAAGAAAATTATCTCGAGTAGCAATCCAAAGTGCCCAGCAGGCTACAAGGAGGTTAAAGCCTCTAAGTAGGCACTTTTTTGGGCCCCACATCCCCATTCTTTCGCGCTAGCGGCGAATCGCTCCATGGCTTTGAGGACTTAGACTTCTTCCAGTGTCGGTTCGAGTCCGACTGGGGGCACGCAATTCATACCTGTTCGACCGGTACCTGAAAGGACTGGATCTATGAAGGTAGTAACAAATGTACAAGAGCTGCCCTCTGCCTGTGCATTTGTTCCCACTATGGGCGCCCTCCATGCAGGCCATGGTTCGCTCTTTACATTGGCAAAAAATTACTCTGAAGAGGTTGTAGCAAGTGTTTTCGTTAATCCTTTGCAATTTGAAAATAAGGATGATCTTGAGAAATATCCTCGAACCCCTGAACGTGATACCGAACTTGCCGAAAAATATGGAGTTACCCATCTCTGGTTCCCTACATATGAAGAGATTTATCCAGCAGGCTTTACTCAACTTACCGCCGGGCCAATCAGCAAACTCTACGAGGGTGCATCAAGGCCCGGCCATTTTGATGGCGTTGTGACGGTAGTCCGCAGACTCTTTGATTTACTTTCACCAAAAGTTGCGGTCTTCGGCGAGAAAGATTTTCAACAGCTTGCTTTGATTCGGGAAATTGCGCAAGATGTAGAAATCATCGCAGCTCCGATTATTAGAGAAGCAGATGGGCTTGCAATGTCTTCTCGAAATGTCCGACTTTCAGATGCGGGGCGAATTGCAGCGAGAGTCATTTCGAAGTCGCTACGAGATTCCAGCAGCGAAGTAGAACTTCGCAGAATGCTGATATCAGAGCCAGAGTTCACCGTTGACTATGCCGATTACATCGATGAGAAAACCTTTCTTCCACCCACTGAATCGACTCAATTCACGCGTGCAATTGTCGCCGGCTGGATTAATGGTGTCCGCTTGCTCGACAATATGCAGGTGAAGAGCGAGGCGAAGCGATGAAGTTACTTGCCCCTGCTCCAGGATGGACTGCAAACGCAGATGTAATCGTTGTTGGCTCTGGCATCGCTGGTTTAACTACCGCTCTGCAATGTCGCACTTATGGTTTATCAGTCTTGCTCGTAACTAAAGCACGCGTTGATGAAGGATCGACCAAGTGGGCTCAAGGTGGAATCGCTGCTGCACTCGGAGAAGGTGATTCACCGGAAGAACATTTGGCAGATACTCTCGAAGCAGGTGCGGGGCTATGTGATGTCTCTGCAGTCCGCGTACTCGTAACAGAAGGTCCAGAGGCGGTTCGAAAGTTAATTGAGCGCGGAGCAATTTTTGATACCGAGGATTCTGGCGAAATTTCACTTACTCGTGAAGGCGGACATCATCGCAATCGCATTCTGCATGCAGGTGGAGATGCAACTGGTGCTGAGGTATCGCGCGCACTTCTTGCCGCAGTTACTCAAGATCCTGAGATCGAAGTTCTCGAGCATGCCCTTGTTCTCGATGCGCTCAAAGATCAGGATGGAGAAATTTGTGGCGTCACTCTCCACGTAATCGGTGCTGGTAGTCGTGATGGGGTCGGTCGTGCACTTGGTAAAGCGGTTGTACTTGCAACCGGGGGACTTGGCCAAGTATTTGCGCAAACCACAAATCCATCTGTCTCTACCGGTGATGGTGTTGCCTTGGCTCTTCGTGCAGGTGCAAAAGTTGCCGATGTTGAATTTATTCAATTCCACCCAACAGTTTTATGGCTTGGTGATAACTCCAAAGGACAGCAACCGCTTATCTCTGAAGCAGTGCGCGGTGAAGGTGCATATCTACTTGATGATAAAGGGAAGCGATTTATGCAAGGCGTACATCCGATGGCAGAACTTGCGCCGCGAGATGTCGTTGCAATTGCAAGTATGCGCGTGATGAATGAATCTGGCGCACACCATGTTTGGCTCGATGTTCGACATATCGAAGGTTTTGAGAAGCGATTCCCAACAATTTACGCCTCATGTCGAGAGCACAATATTGATCCGATGAAAGATTTAATTCCAGTGGCACCTGCATCGCACTATGCATCCGGTGGAGTCCGAGTAGATCTCAATGGCCGAACCAGCGTTCCGGGTCTCTATGCCTGTGGCGAAACAGCGTGCTCTGGAGTCCATGGCGCTAATCGCTTGGCATCAAATTCATTGTTAGAGGGCCTTGTCTTTAGTGCGCGAATCGCAGCTGACATTGCAGCTCATACACCAGAACCTGGATCACCTATCGAAAACTCTTCACGGGAAATTTTGCTGGATCCATCTGTGCGCACCAATATTCAAGCAAGTATGAGCCGCGGTGCTGGTGTGCTTCGTTCTTCTGATTCATTACTCAAGACAAGTGCGGATTTAACTCGTATCGAAGATCGTGCCAGTACCGAACCATGTGTTGAAGCTTGGGAAGCGACAAACTTATTCCAACTTGCACAGGCGATTTTGAAGGCTGCCCTAATTCGGCAGGAGACCCGTGGCTCACATTGGCGAGAAGATTTTCCGGAGACCAGCGCACTGTGGCGAAAGCGCATTATTCAACAGCTAGATCAGACCGGTGCATGGACCACTGGATATCAGGAGGTCAATGACAAATGATCGATAAAGAGTTAATCAAGCGGGCAATAGCTGAAGATCTCCAAGGTGGGCAAGACATCACCTCGGTCTCTACTATCTCTGACGTTTCTACTAGCACAGCTGATTTCACCGCCCGCAAAAGTGGAGTGCTCGCTGGAATTGAGATGGTTAAAGCAACTCTCGAAGAAGTTGGACTCAGTGAAATAATTGTCGAGAAGCACGATGGCGAACTCATCGCAGCAGGTGATGTGCTTTTGACTGTCTCCGGAAATACTCGAGCAATTTTGCTGGCAGAACGCACTGCACTGAATTTCGTGGGCCACCTCAGTGGTATCGCAACCGAAACTTCAAAGTGGGTTGCTGCCATCGCCGGCACCAAGTGCAAAGTGCGCGATACCCGAAAGACAACTCCGGGCTATCGTCAATTAGAGAAGTACGCAGTGCGGATGGGCGGTGGAACAAATCATCGTATGTCGCTCTCTGATGCTGCTCTGATAAAAGATAACCACATTGCTGCA
>CAJBMC010000111.1 GCA_903954055.1 uncultured Actinomycetes bacterium
ATATCCAGGTCGTAACGCATCATTTGCACCAGCATGAAATGAAATCAGCGTATCTTTCCCAGTCACAAATTTGAGCGCCTCTGGTACTTGGTCGTTGACTACTTGACCTACGAGTTTTCCGCGAATTGCCATATTTGCATATGTGAAGCTATCTGAATGTGTTGCCATCGCGTCAGCTACGCGATCTGCCCAACCGCGATAGTTACCATCAATTACTTCATCAGTCATACCTTCACTGAAGGAGTCTCCACAGACAATAAAACGGTTGTACTTCATCACTTAGCCTTTGCGACGTTGCTCATCTATCCAGAAGAGAGTAATCGAAGTTGCGACTGATGCATTGAGTGACTCTGTTGTAGATGTAATTGGAATTGAGACAATTAAGTCGCATTTTTCGCGAGTTAAACGGGCGAGACCTTTACCTTCAGAGCCTACGATAATCATGAGGTCTTCTTTGGCAACCTTCATCTCTGAAAGTTGTACATCGGAATCACCATCAAGTCCGACCACAAACATTCCGCGCTTCTTTGCATCATCAATGGTGCGAGCAAGGTTGGTGACCTGCGCGATTGGTAGACGCGCTGCTGCACCCGCAGATGTCTTCCACGCTGAAGCTGTGACAGCCGCTGCTCTACGCTCGGGAATAATGATTCCAGAGGCTCCAAATGCAGCAGCAGAGCGGGTTACCGCGCCGAGGTTACGAGGATCGGTAACGCCGTCGAGAGCGACAATGAGCTTTGCTCCCTTTGCGCGATCGCAAATCTCTTCATAACTTGAATATTGGAATGGCTTGATACCAAGAATGATTCCTTGGCTATTCGGCGCAATTGATTCGAGAGATGCACGGTGTACTTCTTTAATTTGAAGTCCATGGTTGAGTGCAAGTTGTAGCGATTCAGCGATACGGTCATCGATATCGACGCCCCGCGCAACCATTACCTCAGTTGCTGGAACATTTTCACGAAGCGCTTCGAGGACTGCATTACGACCGGAAACAATCTCGCCCTTAGGCATTTCAGATTTTGGCAGACGCGCTGCTGCAGGACGCTTCTCGGCACTCTTCTCTGCACGCTTCTTCGCCTTATGTGCTGCGTGATATGGACGATCTTCAGCCTTAGGTGTTGGACCTTTTCCTTCTAATCCGCGCTTGCGATTTCCGCCAGAGCCAACAGATGGGCCTTTCTTTGATTTACGAACAGCGCCGCGGGGCTTTGAATTTCCGGCCATTATGAACCACTTCCTTCAGTCTTACGTGAGATCGACCATCGTGGTCCTTGCGCTGTATCTTCAATAACAATTCCAAGTGCCGTTAAGCCATCTCGAATCGCATCAGAACTTTCAAAATCTTTACGGACTCGCGCCGCCTCGCGTTGTGAGAGTGCTAATTTGATTGTGCCATCAAGAGCAGCAGTAACGTCATCGCTTCCAGTTGCGGATGCAAATGCCGGATCAAATGGATCACATCCAAGCACTTCGAGCGCTCCGCGAATTTCATTTGCTGATGAGGTAATCACTGACCTCTCACCAGCGGTGATAGCGGAGTTGCCAATTCGAAGCGCCTCAGAGATTGAGGCAAGAGCTGTAGGCACCGCTAAATCATCGTTCATGGCGTCGATGAAAGCCTTGCCCAGCACTGGTGTTGGCTCAACGCCAAGGATTTCAACAGAACGCTGTAAAAAGGATTCGATTCGACGGAAGTTTGTTGCCGCTTCAGCTAACGCCTCATGTGAAAATTCGAGCATCGAACGGTAGTGAGCAGAGCCCAAATACCAACGAAGTTCGATTCCGCGAACAGTCTTCAAAAGTTCATGTACTTGAAGTGAATTGCCTAGTGACTTCGACATCTTTTCACCAGCAGTAGTGACCCAGGCATTATGTAGCCAGCGCTGAGCAAATCCGTAGCCAGCTGCCTCTGATTGTGCAATCTCGTTTTCATGGTGAGGGAAAATCAGATCGAGTCCGCCACCATGAATATCAAAGCTCTCACCTAAGTAAGCCTTTGCCATTGCAGAACATTCGAGGTGCCAGCCAGGTCGACCTGGTCCCCACGGTGTTGGCCAGAATGGATCACCTGGCTTTGCGCCTTTCCAGAGCGCGAAATCTCGTGGGTCTTTTTTGTAAGTCTCATCAGCATCTGCAGCAGGTTGAAGATCGTCGAGTTTCTGTCGAGATAAAGTTAAGTAACTCTCTAACTTGCGAACTTCAAGATATACATCGCCATTGCCGGGCGCATACGCCATTCCACGTTCAATTAATAACTGCATCAAATCAATCATCTGCGTGATGTGGCCTGTGGCACGGGGCTCGTATGTTGGTGGCAGAACATTGAGCGCTGCATATGCATCAGCAAAGATACGTTCGTATTTCATGGCAAGCGCCCACCATGGCATCTCTTCATGAATTGCCTTATGTAAAATCTTGTCATCAATATCAGTGACGTTACGAATAAAGGTGACGTTAAATCCGCTCTTCATTAACCAGCGACGCAAAATATCGAAGTTCACACCTGATCGAACATGGCCGATATGTGGGGGCGCCTGGACGGTTGCACCGCAGAGATAAATCCCTACTTCACCTGCTTTTAAAGGGATAAATGGGGAGGTGGTTCGCGACCGGGTGTCATAAAGATGTAGCGAACTCATTGGGCAATTGTAACTTGTGGCCCCTACTTACTTGAAAACGAGGGCTGTGGCTATAGCTGCAATGCCCTTGCCTTCGCCTGTTAATCCCATTCCATCAGTTGTAGTCGCGAGAATTGAAACAGCGGCACCACCAAGAGCTGAAGAAATCGCAGCGATTGCTTCTGAACGACGTGCACCAATTCGAGGACGATTGCCAATGATCTGCACGGTGACATTCGATATTGAATAACCCGCGCCTGTAACAATTTTCAAAGTCTCGCTCAATAACTGCACCCCTGATGCACCTGCATATTCGGGGCGTGATGTTCCAAAGTTTGAACCAAGATCTCCAGTGCCTGTTGCAGCAAAGAGCGCATCACAAATTGCGTGTGCTGCAACGTCACCATCGCTATGTCCATCTACTCCGGTTTCACCTGGCCAGAGCAGACCAGCGAGCCATAGCTCGCGACCTTCACCAAATGCATGTGCATCAGTACCGACACCAGTACGGAAACTTTGTACATCACCAATAAATGTCATCGCTGTAGCAAGATCCGATGGCGTTGTAATTTTTAGCGCGCGCTTTTCGCCGTTAATGATGCGAACTGCGTGACCAGCATTTGCAACAAGCACCGCATCATCTGTCGCTTCTTGTGGCGTCGCGTGTGCCGCTTTTAGAACTGAATAGGCAAACCCTTGTGGCGTCTGTACCTTACGCAGATTTGCACGCTCCGGAGTTGAAGTGACAAAACCTGCGCTATCAACAACCTTGACGGTATCAACCTCAGGTAGGCCTGGAATCACCGCAACATCTCCGGCGCGAAGTGCATCGAGAACGGATTGAGCTAGCGCTGAAGTTGCAAGAGATCGCGCTGCATCGTGTACTAAAACGAATTGCGAATCAGGGCTAACTACCGAAAGAGCCAATCGCACTGATTCAGAGCGGGTAGATCCGCCGGTAACTACAGTGATCTCGGTGCCG
>CAJBMC010000112.1 GCA_903954055.1 uncultured Actinomycetes bacterium
CCAGCGGTATTCCTTATGGGCGAGCATGCCAAGGGGGAGACACTCTCGATCGCTTTTGCTGGTGAAGGCCAGCATCAAGATGCTGGTTCGAAGATGGTCCATGCCGCACCACACACTTCATCGACAATTATTTCCAAGTCTGTTGCACGTGGTGGAGGTCGCACTTCATACCGTGGATTGGTTCAAGTTCTCGAAGGTGCGCACCATTCAAAATCAACTGTGAAGTGTGATGCTCTGCTCGTTGACACAATCTCTCGATCTGACACTTATCCATACGTTGATATTCGTGAAGATGATGTCTCAATGGGTCACGAAGCAACTGTCTCTAAGATCTCTGATGACCAACTCTTCTATCTCATGTCACGTGGTCTTAATGAAGATGAAGCGATGGCGATGATTGTCCGCGGATTTATTGAACCAATTGCGCGCGAACTTCCAATGGAGTACGCACTCGAACTCAATCGTCTCATTGAGCTTCAGATGGAAGGAGCGGTTGGCTAAATGACAACGCTCCAGAGCAATCTTCTTGAAAACCATACGCCGACCGGGCGCGAAGAGGCATGGCGATTTACGCCCCTTAAGCGTCTAGCCGGACTCCACGATGGAAGTGCAACACCGGAAGCGCGTAATTCACTTGCGCTCAATGGAGCATCTCAATCTGGTGTCACATTTACTCGCGGCGCAATAAGTGCAGCTTCACCGAGTGATGACTCAATCGTAAACCGCATTCGCAACTACACATCAGATGGTGCAACTCTTTCCATCGAAAAGAACACCATCGTTGAATCTCCCATCTTTCTTAATCGCTCTTCCGGGGGAGTAGATACCGCTGAACTTTCACGTGTGCAGATCAAGGTCGGCGAGCATGCAAAGGCGACCGTCATTCTTGAGAACACAGGTGATACGCACCTCGCTGAAGATGTCGAAATTGTTCTTGCACCTGGTTCAGATCTCACCTTCATCTCATTGCAGGAGTGGGGTGCAAAGACTGTCTACGCCGCAACGCACAATGCAATTATCGATCGTGATGCGACATTCAAAGCGATTCACGTAACGATTGGCGGCGATGTAGTTCGCATCTTGCCAAAGGTTGAATTTGTTGGACCAGGAGCTTCTGCAGATCTGCAAGGTGTCTACTTTGCCACTGCTGGTCAATTCTTCGAGCATCGAATGCACGTTGATCACGCTGTTCCACATGCAAAGTCAAATGTGAATTACAAGGGCGCTCTCGCCGGCGACAAGGCACATACCGTCTGGATCGGCGATGTTTATATTCGCGCTGCTGCCGAAGGTACTGATACTTACGAACTTAACCGTAACTTGCTCCTCACCGATGGTGCCCGTGCGGATTCAGTTCCCAACTTAGAGATCGAGACCGGCGAGATTGTCGGCGCCGGGCATGCATCAACCACTGGTCGCTTCGATGACGAACAACTCTTCTACTTAATGTCGCGTGGAATTCAAGAGGCAGATGCGCGTCGCCTCGTCGTTCGCGGCTTCTTCAATGAAGTGATCTCATTGATCGGCAATGAAGAGATCCAAGAGCGTTTAATGGCGCGCATTGATGATGAACTTGAGAAGGCAGGTAAGTAATGTCTGATCTCTCGTTTGCCACTCTGGTCTCAGGTAAGCCAGTGCGTATAGAGAAAGATGGCGAGTCCATCTGTGTCGCGCGCATTGGTGATGAGGTCTTTGCCATTGGTGATACTTGTAGCCATTCAGATGCCTCACTTTCCGAGGGCGACATCACTGATTTCAAGATTGAGTGTTGGTTACATGGCGCCGAATTCGATCTTCGCACCGGAGCAGCGCTCACACCACCAGCTGTAATGCCAGTTCAGAAATATTCAGTACGCGTTGACGGAGACTCCGTCACGATAGAAAAGTAATGGAGTCCGCAATGAGCACATTAGAAATTCGTGGCCTAAAGGTAACTGTAGATACAGAGCAGGGCGTGAAGGAGATTCTTAAGGGAGTCGATCTCACAATTAAGTCAGGTGAGACACATGCAATCATGGGTCCAAACGGTTCAGGTAAGTCCACTTTGGCATATTCAATCGCGGGCCACCCTAAGTACACGATCACGGGTGGAACCGTGACTCTCGATGGCGCCGATGTACTTGATATGAGCGTCGATGAGCGCGCAAAGGCAGGCCTCTTCCTTGCGATGCAATATCCAGTTGAAGTTCCAGGAGTTTCTGTCTCTAACTTCTTGCGTACTGCAGCGACCGCACTTCGCGGTGAGGCGCCAAAGTTGCGCGAGTGGGTTGGTGAAGTTAAATCAGCGATGGAAGGTCTCAAGATGGATCCTTCATTTGCGCAACGTAACGTCAATGAAGGTTTCTCTGGCGGCGAGAAGAAGCGCCACGAAATCATGCAGCTTGAGCTATTGAAGCCAAAGTTTGCGATCCTTGATGAGACAGATTCTGGTCTCGATGTGGATGCGCTTCGTATTGTCTCTGAAGGCGTAGTCCGCGCAAAGGAAGCAAATAATCTCGGCGTACTTCTTATTACGCACTACACACGAATCCTTCGTTACATTCAGCCAGACTTCGTCCACGTATTTGCAGCCGGTAAAGTTGTTGAACAAGGTGGACCAGAGCTCGCCGAGAAGCTCGAAGCAAATGGTTATGCGGAGTACGTAAACGCCTAACCATGTCCTTTGATCCTGTAGCAATCCGTCGCGATTTTCCGATCTTTGATCGAACAATCCGCGATGGCAAGCGCCTTGTCTATCTCGATTCCGGAGCGACAAGTCAGAAGCCACAGGTTGTCATTGATGCTGAAGTTGATTTCTATCGCCTCCACAATGCGGCGGTTCATCGTGGTGCGCATCAACTTGCCGAGGAAGCTACTGATATCTATGAAGGTGCACGTCAATCGGTAGCTGCCTTTATTGGTGCTGATATTGATGAGGTCATCTTTACAAAGAGCGCGACCGAGTCTCTTAATCTCATCTCTTACGCAATGGGAAATGCGCCTACCGGAAATCGATTCCATCTCAAGGCTGGCGACGCAATCGTCGTCACCGAGATGGAGCATCATGCAAATCTGATTCCATGGCAGCAACTAGCAGCACGTACCGGAGCTTCTCTCTCATGGTTCGAGGTCACTCCGGAAGGCCGACTCGATCTTTCAAAGATTGACTCTGTCATCACAGAGAAGACGAAAGTTGTTGCGCTTACCCATCAATCAAATGTGCTCGGAACCATCAACCCACTCGAGGCGATTATCGCGCGAGCACATGAGGTCGGTGCGGTCATAGTTCTTGATGCATGCCAATCAGTTCCACATATGGCTGTTGATGTAAAAGATCTCGGCGTTGATTTCTTAACCTTCTCTGGACATAAGGTTTTAGGCCCTACCGGTGTCGGAATTTTCTGGGGCAGATCAGAGTTGCTCGCTGAGTTACCGCCATTTCTTACCGGTGGCTCCATGATTGAGACAGTGACAATGACTGGCGCAACCTGGGCGCCAGCACCGCGAAAGTTTGAGGCGGGCGTACCAAATATGGCGCAAGCAGCTGGATTGGCTGCTGCTGTCAAATACATTTCGAATATCGGAATCGAAAATGTTCACGCACATGAAGTTCTCCTTACAAAGTATCTCCTTGAAAAGATGAGCGAGATAGAGGCGCTACGCATCGTTGGTCCAACTAATACCGATTCTCGTGGTGGTTCTATCTCATTCACCTTTGGCGATATTCATCCACATGATTTAGGGCAGTTCTTAGATAGCCAGGGAATTGCTGTTCGAACCGGCCATCATTGTGCCTGGCCGCTCAATCGTAAGATGGGTGTTCCGGCCACAACTCGTGCCTCTCTCTATCTCTACAACACGCTTGAGGATTGCGACGCCCTCATAGCGGGTATCAACGATGCGCAGAAATACTTTGGTCGATGATGCAACTCGATAATCTCTATCAAGAGGTGATCCTTGATCATTATAAGAATCCGCAAAATAAAGAACTTGCCTCAGATAATGATGCTCAGGTACATCACGTTAATCCAAGCTGTGGCGATGAGGTAACTCTCGGCGTCAAACTCGATGGTGAAAAGATTGCCTCAATCAATTGGGATGGAGTGGGCTGTTCGATTTCACAGGCCAGTACTTCGATTATGACTGATCTTCTAATTGGAAAAACGCTCACTGAAGCGAGCGAGATCTCTGAGAAGTTCCTTCACCTCATGCAGAGCAAGGGGAGCGAAGAAGGCGATGCAGATGCGTTAGAGGATGCGGTCGCCCTAGCCGGGGTATCGAAATACCCAGCGCGAATCAAGTGCGCTCTACTGGGTTGGATGGCCTTTAAGGATGCATCTGTGCAAGCGCACAGTGCGAAAGAGAACTAGGATACGGATATGACCGCACAGGTAGATGATGTAACAGAGGCTATGAAAGATGTCGTTGACCCAGAGCTCGGCATCAACGTCGTAGATCTTGGCCTTATTTATGATGCAATGGTCGACGAAAACAATATCGCTGTACTCAATATGACTTTGACCTCAGCAGCTTGTCCGCTCCAGGATGTTATTGAAGATCAAACACGGCAGGCGCTAGCACCTCTGGTAGATGATGTTCGAATTAATTGGGTATGGATGCCACCTTGGGGCCCGGATAAAATTTCCGATGATGGTCGCGAGCAGTTGCGCGCATTGGGTTTTACAGTCTGATTTTTTGAAGATAACCCAGTTAATCATTAGTTAATATGAGTCAACATCAAATTTGGATGACCATGCGGTCAATGACTGCAGATCCATCGTTGAAGACTCAGAGACTAAAAAGCGGCACCCTCAAGCGAATCTTTTCTTACGCCAAGTCGTATAAAAAATATATAGCAATCTTCCTGGCGACAGTTGTGGTGGATGCAGTTCTCATTGTCACAACTCCACTTCTTCTCCGTAAGCTTATTGATCAGGGTGTTATTCCTAAGAATGGTCCGCTCATTACCAAGCTCGCCCTGGTCGTTGGGGGATTAGCCATCCTTGATGCGCTCTTTAACATAGTTGGACGTTGGTTCTCCGCGCGTATTGGTGAGGGTCTTATCTATGACCTTCGAAGCGAGCTCTTTACCCATGTGCAACGTCAATCGATTGCATTCTTCACTCGAACCCAGACCGGAGCGCTGATATCGCGCCTTAATTCAGATGTGATTGGAGCCCAGCAAGCCTTTACTGCGACTCTCTC
>CAJBMC010000113.1 GCA_903954055.1 uncultured Actinomycetes bacterium
CCTCTATCTCTGCACTAATAAATAGTTTTAGAGCGTAAAGCGCGTATTCCCTCTATCACCCCTTTGCAGATACCCTTGCCGAATGAAAAATTCAAAGGTTGCTGTAGTCACTGGTGCCAGTAGCGGAATCGGCGCTGCGACAGCGCGTTTGCTCGCTGCAAATGGATACTCAGTTATCGCAACTGCTCGTCGCGAGGATCGACTCAAGCAATTAGCGGCAGAATCCTCGCAGATCGAAATTTTTCCAGCAGATCTCACCATTCAATCTGAAGTAGATGGGCTTGCACAATTCTGCGCCGGTAAAGGCGTTGAAGTTCTCGTTAATAGCGCTGGTGGTGCTTTCGATGAATCTACCGTGCTTGATGGCGATCCCGAAATTTGGAAGAAGACCTATGACCTCAATGTCATCGCCACTCTTCGGGTAACAAAGGCGATTACTCCACTGATGCAAAAAGCGGGCAAAGGTCATATCGTGATTCTCTCTTCCACGGCTGGACATCGCGCCTATGAAAACGGTGGAAGCTACGTGGCTGCGAAATTTGCAGAGACCTCAGTTGCTCACACCCTTCGTCTCGAACTCAACGGTCAGCCGATTCGCATCACGGAAATTGCGCCAGGAATGGTCAAGACAGATGAGTTTGCTGTCAATCGATTTGCTGGTGATGCATCCAAGGCGGCGAAGGTTTATGAGGGCGTGGAAGCACCCCTCACGGCAGAAGATGTTGCTGAATCCATCAGGTGGTCAGTGATGTTGCCTGAACACTTCAATGTCGACAGCATGGTGATTCGCCCATTGGCGCAAGCAGCAAACCATAAGGTGCATCGCAAGCCATGACCTTGAGTGTTCGCGCATATCGGTTGGATGAATTTGATCGTGCATGCGAAATTAGAAACCTTGCAGATGACCCAGAACGGCGGGAACGTTTCTTCAAGAGATTTCAAAATTTAGGCAAGTGGGATGAACATTATCTGCAGCTCGCAATTGATCTCGATGGCGAACTGATTGGTGACTTGCAATTGCGTAAGTGCGATTTCACGAGACCCGATGGTGCGCTCGAGCTAGGAATCGAAATTGCAGAAGATCTGCGCGGGAAAGGGCTTGGAACGTTGGCTCTAATTGAAGGTGCGAAGTTTGCCTTTGCGCAGGGAGCGCACCGTGTTGAAGCATCTACCGCTGAAGATAATCACGGAATGCGCCGCGCATTTGAGAAGGCAGGTTGGAAATTTGAGGGAGTTTTACGAGCTCTCTTCATTGAAGACGGAATCCCGCAGGATTATTACTCGTACTCCATCACCAAATTTGATCTATAGGTAGCAGCTTTCTCACGCTTCTCTCATCTCTTTCTTTAGCTATATCGCGCATTCTTTTATCGCAGTAGCATCAGGTTATGACTGATCGCCAGGAGTTCAAGCTCATTCAGAAACATAACGGCTTTGAGCTCCGCGAATACCTTCCCTGCGTCTTAGCAGAGGTAAACGTCTCAGCTGAATATTCCGACGCTTCAAGTGCTGCCTTTGGTCGACTCTTTAAATACA
>CAJBMC010000114.1 GCA_903954055.1 uncultured Actinomycetes bacterium
GTGAGAGATCCGCCGTTTTCGATATTACGAGCAGCACCGAAGAACTTCTTTGGTGGATAGAGAGCTGCTGAATCAACACCACCAGATAAGATACGGCCTGATGCTGGAGCTGCGATGTTGTATGCACGGCCAAGACGTGTAATTGAGTCAAGGAGAACCACAACATCGTGTCCGAGTTCAACGAGACGCTTTGCGCGCTCGATAGCGAGCTCTGCAATCATCGTGTGATCTTCTGCAGGACGATCGAATGTTGATGCAATAACTTCACCCTTAACTGAGCGAGTCATATCTGTCACTTCTTCTGGGCGCTCATCTACGAGCACAACCATTAAGTGCACCTCTGGATTATTGACAGTGATTGCGTTAGCAATTGCCTGCAAGACCATTGTCTTACCTGCCTTTGGTGGAGCAACGATAAGTCCGCGCTGTCCCTTACCGATTGGCGCAATCAAATCGATTACGCGAGTTGTAAGAATATTTGGCTCAGTCTCAAGGCGTAAACGCTCTTGCGGATATAAAGGTGTCAGCTTTCCGAATTCAACGCGCGCCTTTGCCTCTTCTACTGGGACGCCGTTAACTGTTTCAAGCGTGATTAGCGGGTTGTACTTCTGCTTCTGCTCACCTTCACGTGCCTGGCGAACCTGACCTGTGACTACATCACCTTTACGAAGTCCGTACTTACGAACCTGACCTTGTGAAACATAGACATCGTTAGGACCAGGGAGGTAACCCGCGGTACGAATAAATGAGTAATTTTCTAAAATATCTACAAGTCCACCGACAGGTACAAGTACATCATCTTCACCGATTACTGGTTCGCGCTCTTCGCGACCGCCACGGTTACGATCATTGCGGTCACGTCCGCGATTGCGGTCACGGCGGTTACGGTTACGGTCATTGCGATCGCCACGGTCATTGCGGTGATCTGAAGAATTATCATCGTTATCGTTTGAATTCTGTGATGTGCCCTGTGAATCATCATCTGACTCATCTGCATCATCTGCGCTCTTATTGTTATTACCGCTATTGCGCTTTGCATTGCGAGCTTCGCGGCGAGCTTCACGCTCTGCCTTTGCCGCCTCACGGTTTGCTGCCTGAAGATCTCCGATTGCTGTCACAAGAGCATCCTTCTTAAGCTTTGCTGCACCTTCAATACCAAGTTGGGAGGCGACTTCCTTAAGTTTCGGAAGTGTCATTGCAGCGAGTTCTGTTGTTGTCATTGATTTCTTTTCTTGAGTGTCCCTACAAATGTAGAGAGATTGTGGTTTTTACTAAATTGCTGAGATTTTTATCAGTGAATTCGCCTCATTGAAACCGGCGGTGCTGATGGATGAAACTATAGCAGGACTGCTCCACGTGAGGCAATTTCGAGTGGAGTACCTTCAAAAGCCTTTCCGCCAGCCAACTTTAGCTCCTCAATCTCGCGCTGATCGGCTGTGTGAAGAGCAAGAACTGTTGGGCCAGCACCAGAGATAAATGCGGCAACTCCAGCCCCACGAAGTTTTTCAACCAGAGCAAAAGATTCGGGCATTGCATCTGCACGATAGGACTGATGGAGGAAATCTTCAGTTGCGGTAAATAATAAATCTGGACGAGTTGTCAATGCGTGACTCATTAAAGAGGCATTTCGAGTATTTCGTACTGCATCATCAAAAGGAATTGATTCAGGCAACATCTTTCGTGCCTTTGAAGTAGCAAGGGCCTTCGCTGGAATGTAGGCCATCGCTTGGATTCGAGCATCAACATTGAGATGGACGCAATGCGCTGACGATTTATTCTTCTCCGATTCAAACCAAGAAATAGTTGCGCCGCCAAATAAAGCTGCCGAGACGTTATCGGGATGGCCTTCCATATCTGTTGCGAGCGAAAGCAATTGGATATCGCTCATATGATCTTCACCGTTGAGTACGAGTGAACGTGCAAGAACAAGTCCGCCGATAATTGCACTTGCTGACGAACCAAGCCCACGACCATGTGGATTTACATTGAGCGCACGAATCGCTAAGCCCTTAGGGCGACCACCCAGAAAGTCAAAACCTTTATGCATGGCCTTGACTAAAAGATTCTTCTCATTGAGCGGAACTTCGTTTGCGCCCTCGCCAGTCACATCAATATCGAGAATTACATCATCGAGAACCTGCGCGACATAGCGATCGTGCATGGCAAGTGCTAAGCCAAATGAATCAAAGCCCGGCCCCAGGTTTGCCGACGATGCAGGAACCTGCACCTGCATTGGCTTCGCCTTAAAGGTTGGCTTACTCATCAATTACGCCTTACTCAAACCAAGTGCCTGCGCGGCAACATCAGCGTTAACTGGAACAATCACCGGTTCTTTCGCGCCTTCAAGCGCCCAAGGAATATCTTTCAAACCATTACCAGTACAGGTAATTACTATCTTCTTGCCACGAGGTAGTTTTCCGGCGGCCTTGTATTTGATAAGCCCGGCAAGTCCTGCTGCAGATGACGGTTCGCAGAAGATTCCTTCTTGCGATGAGAGGATGCGGTAGGCAGCGAGAATTTCTTCATCTGTTACCGAATCAATTAATCCTGAAGATTGATCACGAGCAGCAATAGCTTGATCCCATGACGCAGGCTTGCCGATGCGGATTGCAGTTGCGATTGTCTCTGGATTATCAACTGGATGTCCTAAGACAAGTGGAGCAGCACCAGCTGCTTGGAATCCCCACATCGCTGGCTTCTGTGTTGAAAGGCCATCAGTAAAATATTCGGTATAGCCCTTCCAATATGCAGTGATATTTCCAGCATTACCAACTGGCAGGGTATGAATATCAGGTGCATCTCCGAGAAGGTCTACCACCTCAAAGGCTGCTGTCTTCTGTCCCTCAATGCGATATGGGTTAACTGAGTTAACAAGTGAGACCGGATACTTTTCAGAGAGTTCACGGGCAAGCACTAAACAATCATCAAAATTCCCTTGGACTTGAAGAAGTGTCGCACCATGAGCAACAGCTTGGGCAAGCTTTCCCATTGCAATCTTTCCCTCAGGAATAAGAACTGCCGGAACCATTCCCGCCTTCACTGCATATGCTGCAGCCGATGCAGATGTATTACCGGTTGATGCACAAATAACAGCCTTAGCACCATCTTCGGCCGCCTTCGAAATCGCCATTGTCATTCCGCGATCTTTAAATGAGCCGGTGGGGTTAATTCCTTCAAACTTCACCCAGACTTCGTTATCGAGCATCTCAGAGAGGTTGCAGGCATAGATAAGTGGAGTGCCACCTTCACGTAGCGAGACCACTGGAGTCTTTGCGCTTACCGGCAAACGATGGCGATATTCTTCAATAACGCCGAGCCACTGATGTGCGCCTTCCTTCTTCTTGGAGTTATCTCTTCCGAAAAGTCCCATTACGAACTCGCTCCCTCTACCCGGATAACGCTTGAAATCTTGCTCACGATCTCCATCTTTTTAAGCGCTTCTACAGTTGCTTTGAGCTCGCCCTCAGTTGCAAGGTGAGTGACGATAATGAGTTCGGCATCTTCATTGCGACCATTCTGATCAACAGTCTGAATCGAGACTCCCTGTGTTGCAAATACCTGTGCAATCGAGGCGAGTACACCAGACTTATCCTGTACTTCAAGGCGAATTAAAAATTTAGTCTTTGTGGTTTCAATCGGAGCAATATCGCGATCTGCATAATCTGTTTCGCGCTGGCCAATTGAGTTGAGTGCAATGTGTCGAGAGACTGCGAGTACATCGCCAAGAATTGCAGAAGCTGTTGGTGCACCTCCCGCCCCACGGCCGTAGAACATCAGCGGGCCAGCAGATTCAGCTTCCACAAATACTGCATTAAATGCATCACGAACAGAGGCGAGTGGGTGGGCCTTCTCTAGCATCACAGGATGAACGCGTACTGAAATTTCATCCTTCGGAGTGAGCTCTGAGATAGCGAGAAGCTTGATGACATATCCAAGTTCTTTTGCAAGCTGCACATCTTCTAAAGTGATGTGCGAAATTCCTTCACGATATACATCTTCAACTGTGACACGAGTATGGAATGCGAGCCCCGAGAGGATCGCCGCCTTCGCGGCTGCATCAAAGCCTTCAATATCTGCAGTGGGATCAGCCTCTGCATATCCAAGATCTTGAGCTTCCTTCAGTGCAACGGCAAATTCTTTATTCTCTTCATACATCTTTGTAAGAATGTAATTTGTTGTGCCGTTAACTATGCCCATGAGGCGCACAACAAAGTCGCCAACAAGTGAATCGCGCAAGGGGCGAATAATTGGAATCGCACCAGCAACGGAGGCTTCATAGTAAATATCTTCACCTTGAGCATAGGCAGCGGTAAAGAGTTCCGCACCATGGCTTGCCAATAACGCCTTATTGGCAGTCACAATCGATTTACGATTTTTGATGGCAAGGTGGGCAAGTTCGCGAGCAGGTTCGATCCCACCCATAACCTCGACGATGAGATCAATATCTGGATCATTCACAATCGAGAATGGATCGGTTGTGAAGAGCGCTGGGTTGATGCCTGGGTAATCCTTGATTGTGCGGACTGCGATACGGGAGAGTTCAATCTTCACGCCGGCACGGGTCGAGAGTTCATCGGTATCAGCTAAGAGAAGGCGGGCAACTTCGCTGCCCACTACGCCACAGCCAAGCATGCCAATACGTACTGGTTTATCTGCTCGGGTCATGGGCGTCATTCTTTCACATCTTGGCTACATCGAGAGCGAGTAAATCTGCCTCGGTCTCGCGGCGCACGATTACACGTGCTTTGCCATCAATGACTGCAACAACAGGAGGACGGGGAACATGGTTGTAATTGCTCGCCATAGATCGTCCATATGCTCCCGTTGCCGGAGTTGCGATGAGATCACCAGGGACCACATCAGATGGAAGTTGAATATCTCGAATAATAATGTCGCCGGTTTCGCAATGCTTACCAACAACTCGTGATTTAACAGATGGAGATACCGAAGAACGTTGAGCGATACAAGCAAAATATTCGGCATCGTAGAGAGCGGTTCGAGCGTTATCACTCATTCCACCATCTACAGATATGTATTTGCGAATCGAGCCATCTTCAATGACTACATCTTTCACAGTGCCCACTTCATATAACGTGAACATTGTTGGTCCAACAATATTGCGCCCAGGTTCGATGGAAACAGTTGGCATTGAGAGAGAAAACTTTGCACACGCTGCACGTACCGCCTTCCCGATAGTGGGCAGAACATCTGAAGGCTCGACAGTTTTTTCATTCTCAAGGTAGGCGATTCCGTATCCCCCACCGAGATCAAGTTCTGGTAACTCTGCTCCAAATGCATCACGGTAGCGTGCCATAAATTCAAGTAAGCGATCGGCTGCAATTTCAAATGCCTCGGTTCCAAATATCTGCGAACCGATATGGCAATGCACTCCGCGAAGTTCGAGCTCGGGAAGCTGAGCAATCTTTTCGACTGCAGTCCATGCCGCACCTGAAGCGATCGAGAATCCAAACTTCACATCCTCATGTGCAGTCGAAATTGATTCATGTGTATGCGCTTCGATTCCTGGTGTCAGTCGGATTAAAACTTGCTGACGCTTGCCATGCTTACGGGCTGCCTCTGCCACACGATCGATTTCGTAGAGCGAATCCATCACGATTGTCTGCACTCCGATTGAAACTGCACGATCGATTTCAGAGAGAGATTTGTTATTGCCATGAACCTCAATCATCGATGGGTCTACGCCTCCGGCAAGTGCAACCGCAAGTTCTCCACCAGTGCTGACATCGATACCGATTCCAATCTCAGAAATCCAGTGTGCAACGGCAGTGCATGTGAAAGCTTTTGATGCATAAAAGACATGGCCGGCTTTATCGCCGAACTCTTTAACTAACCCATCGCGCCAAGAGATGGCACGTGAGCGGAACGCATCTTCATCTAAGAAGAAGGTTGGAGTGCCAAACTCTTTCGCTAATTGCGTTGCCGGAATTCCAGCGAGCGAAACTTCGCCATTTGAAAATGTGATGTTTCTAGACCACATAGGAGCTCCTGAATTAGTTTGTGGCGACATTACATTCGCTCCGGTGCGCTGACGCCTAGTAAAGATAATCCATTGGAGATAACTTGCATCGTCGCCGCGCAAAGGTTAGCTCTCGCTGAGTGGATAGGTGCAGCAGCCTCATCACCGAGCGGTAGTACTCGGCAATCCGCATAGAACCCATGATAAACACCAGCCAACTCTTCAAGATAACGAGCGACGCGATGTGGTTCGCGAAGTTCTGCCGCTTGCGCAACAACTCGTGGGAACTCTGCCAACGTACCTAGCAATTCATTTTCGCGATCATGGGTGAGTTGGGAAGGGTCGAAGTTATCGAGCCCAGTTGCAATTCCGAGTTCAGCTACATTTCGAAGTACTGCGGCAATACGAGCATGTGCATATTGCACGTAGTAGACCGGATTTTCATTGGTGTTGCTACGTAAAATATCGATATCCATCACCATTGGTGTGTCAACTGGGTAGCGAATCAGCGTGTATCGAGCTGCATCCACGCCAACCTTCTCCACTAATTCTTCCAGAGTAATAATGGTTCCGGCGCGCTTGGAGAGTTTTACCTCTTCGCCGCCTTCCATAATTTTTACGAGTTGGCCGATGAGAACATGGATGTTGTAATCAGGATTATCTCCGGCACAGGCAGCTACCGCGCGCAGTCTATGAATATAACCATGATGGTCTGCACCCAACATATAGATGCAGATATCTGAACCACGTTCGCGCTTATTGATGTAATAGGCGGTATCTGATGCAAAATATGTCAGCTCACCATTTTCCTTAATCAACACGCGATCTTTATCGTCGCCAAAATCAGTGGTGCGTAGCCAGACTGCGCCATCGAGTTCGAAGACATGTCCTTGTTCGCGTAATTTCTCCATGCCATGTTCGACTGCGCCTGATTGGTGAAGCGAACGCTCCGAGAACCACGTATCAAAATGAGTATGGAAAGTTTCGAGAACGCCCTGTTGTTGTGCCAATTGAACTTTATAGGCGGCTTCGCGGAAATCTTCGCTCGTTGATATTCCAGGATTTTCTGCAACGACAACTTTTGCTAGATCCTTGATGTAATCACCTTGGTATCCATCTTCAGGAATTGGATTGCCCTGTGCCGCCGCTTGAACAGATTGGCCAAAGAGATCCATCTGGCGCCCACGATCATTGATATAAAACTCTTGTGTGACATTTGCTCCAGCGGCTTTGAGTACACGACCCAGTGCATCGCCGACCGCAGCCCATCGTGTATGCCCCAAGTGCAGCGGGCCGGTTGGGTTTGCGCTAATAAATTCGAGGTTAATTGCAACGCCATTGAGAGTACTGCCGTGGCCATATTTATCTGCGGCGTTGAGAATCGTGCGAACGAGTTCGGCCTGATTGGCTCGGTCAAGAGTGATATTGATGAAGCCCGGTCCGGCAATTTCAACTTTGCTCACTCCAGCCAGTCCAGCAATTTCATTCTGTAGCAACGTTGCAACTTCGCGCGGATTCTTGCCGGCTGCCTTCGCTAATTGAAGTGCAATTGAGGTTGCGTAGTCACCGTGGTCGCGATTCTTGGGACGCTCAAGAATTATTGACTCAGGGGCGGTTCCCGCTATATCGCCTCGCGAAATGGCAGCTGCAACGAGCGCCTGAATTGAGGCTGCTAATTGATCTGCAAGTGAGGACATTTGCGTAGTTTAACGGTCGCTCCCTTCAATTTGTTGACCTATTGCCTCTTGGGCGACGCACTGAGGAATCTCTTGATTACGCGCGATTTTGGGATGAGAGTCTCGAAGCCTTACTCTTTGCCCTGCATCTCATTAGAAATACTGCCTTGAGATGTAAGCGGGAGTGGTGAAATGGCAGACACGCCAGTCTTAGGAACTGGTGCTTCGGCGTGCGGGTTCAAGTCCCGCCTCCCGCACATTAATTTAAGAATAGAATTTTAATTATGGCGAAAGCATCACCAGCAAAGTTGAAGAAGCTTCAGGGCGAAGCAAAACGTGCCGCTGCAGCGCGCAAGGCTGAGAAAGCACAATCACGGATCGCTGCGATGCATGCCGATGTTGAAATAGATGCTTATGAAGATCTCGATGGCAATTGGAGAGAGATTGGGCTTGCCGCACCTGCCCGTCACGCTCTGATCGATGAAGGTCTCTATAAAGTTTCAGATCTGCGCAAGGTGTCACTCGCTGCGCTCAAAGAGTTACATGGGATGGGACCAAATGCGATTCGCATTCTGGTCGCTGAGATGAAGAAGCAGGATATTAGTTTTAGGAATTGAAATCGAGCTTGCGGAATTTCACAAAGATATTGAAATCGAGCTTAGAGAACGAAGCTATAAATCAATAATAAGCCACCAATAACTGCACAGGTAAGTGCGGCGCCTTTGTTCTGCATCCACTTCTTTCCAAACTCTGCAAACGATATTGCTAATAACAATCCGCCAGGAATGATTAACACAAGGCTCTTTGAAAGATTTGCTGATGCACCAGTTTGATAGCGCAGGTTGATAAGTCCAACCGCAAGAGCGGCATATGCGCCCATTCGGAAATTATTGATGCGAATGTTATTCATAAAGAGAAGAATAATGGCGAAAGGCGCCGATTGCTCGACGCCTTTCGCTTTATTACTGAGTAATTAGTGGTCAGCAGCCATACCTTCAGCATGTGACTTCATACGTGCGATCTTGAGGATAGTTAATCCGAATACGCACTTTGCGAGGATATCCGCAATTGTGTAACCAACCTGAACACCAACGAATGATGATGCTGTTGGATCACCATTCATTCCGAGGATATATGAGATTGGGTATACGCCCCATGTAGCAACAAGGAGAAGGCGTAGACGCTTTACAGTGTCTGCAACTCCTGCTGGCTGACGATCCAATGACTTTGTGAGTTCTACGAAGAGAACATACAAGATGTAAAGGAATGGGATTGTTGAAAGTACGCCGTAGATTGCAGCAGTTGTTGTGTTGGTTGAGATTTCTCCAGGGTAACCCAATGCGATCATTGCAGCTGATGCTGGAACGAGGCGCATGATGAGTGACTTAGAGACTTCCTTAGCCAATGCAAGTACAGCAATTACTTCTACAAGAAGTAGTGGCACTGTTAGAAGCCAGTCAACATAGCGATATGCCTCGTTAAATGCTCCGTGGTTTCCAGAGACATTTACAGCAAAGCCAGTTGAAGCTTCGTTAAATGAGTTGAAGATTCGCCAGTAGTGGTATCCAGCGATAAATGTCACCATTGATGACATGACAAGCGCATTGCGGTACTTCGGTAGTACTCGAGACTGTGAAACAAGTGTGTACACGGTGCATGCGAGCATAGAAATCAAACCGAATGAAAAGATGTTATAAACAAGGTTCCATTGGTTGCTATTGAGCGTTACTGACATATCTTTTGAGCCTTTCGTGACTCGTCTTCAATGCGGATCACGCGATCCGTAAGACCAAAAGCCAACGGGGACACCCAGGGCGTCATCGACCTTCGATGGGTAAATTGTGAACCTAAAAGTCGAAATTTGCCCTCTTTATGAGGAGTTTCTTGAATTTAATTTGGACATTTGGGGCAAAACACAGGCTATGGGTATGAGCTAGAGGATTTCGCTCAGCAACTCTTCTACGCGTCGCTTGATTTCATCACGAATCTCCCGCACCGGCTCAATGCCTTGACCTGCTGGGTCTTCTAGAACCCAATCCTCATATCGCTTACCTGGGTAATAAGGACATGCATCGCCACAGCCCATTGTGATGACCACATCTGATTGCTGCACCGCCTCTGGCGTTAAGACCTTCGGCTTCTGGCTGGCGATATCAATACCGAGTTCCAACATCGCTGCTACCGCAACTGGATTGATGGAATCTTTTGGAGCAGAACCTGCAGAAAGAACTTCGACTCGATCTCCGCCGAGTTGGCGCATAAACCCTGCCGCCATCTGCGAGCGGCCTGCATTGTGAACGCAGACAAACATTATGGTCTTCTTCATATCGTCTTCTTCGAACTTACTGGGTTTGCGATCTTCTCCGCAGCTGTCATTTCTTTACTTCCTTCTTGTTGAGGTAGGCGAAGAGCGCATATCCAAGAATTGCACCGATAATCTGAAATGGAATGAAGGTAAATGCCGAGTGTGGCGCAATTCCGGCGAAGCTATTGGAGAAAATTCGACCTATCGCGATGGCCGGGTTTGCAAATGAAGTTGAAGAGGTAAAGAAATAAGCGCTGAAGATCCAGAGCGCCACGCCAACCGAGACGAACTTCCCCTTCTTGATGGTCGAAAGTTGGAAAATCACGAAGACCAGACCAGCGGTGGCTAGCACTTCACTGAAAAGTAAATTGCCGCCGTCACGATTCTTTCCTGAAATATCAATTGCTGGATGTGAGAAGAGAATATTTGCCATGATTGTTCCCGAAATTGCGCCGAGAGTTTGAAGGACCATATATGTCACTGCCACCTTGTTCTTCAGCTCTCTACGATAAAGCGAGAGTGCAGTTACCACTGGGTTGAAATGGGCGCCGCTGATTGGTCCGAAAAGGTTGATGAGTAGCCAGAGAATCGCACCGGTAGCCAATGCATTAATCAAAAGTTGAAGGCCAATATCAGCGGATAAGTTCTGCGCCATAATTCCAGAGCCAACAACGACCGTAGCCAATGTGGATGTTCCAATAAATTCCGCGACAAACTTCTTCATCTCTTCATCATAACTTGAGAAGGTAACGAGAAGGTGAAGTAATCGCTTCACGATAGGTACTCTCGGATGGCGTACCCTTACTTGGTGCGCGCTCAGCTCAAAGAACTTCGCTCTCATTCGGGCTTTACGATGCTCGCATCCTCGCGTTTTATCTCCAACATCGGCAACGGCATGTCACCAATTGCACTCGCATACGGGGTGCTCAGCATTAAGGGTGCAGATGGTGGAGATTTAAGTCTTGTTATGTCGGCACGTTTCTTTCCGATGGTTGCATTTATGTTATTTGGCGGAGTCTTCGCAGATAGATTTCAGCGCAATCGAATAGTTGGCGGCAGCGACATCCTCGGTAGTTTCCTCGCAGGTACAAGCGCAATATCTCTCATCGCTGGCTTTCCACATGTATGGCTCTTAGTTGTGATGGGTGGATTATTTGGAGTTCTTAATGCGCTCTGGTGGCCTGCGATGTCAGGTGTACTTCCCGAGATATTACCAAAGGAGAAGTTGCAAGAGGGCAATGCAGTTATTGGTCTTGTGACCAATATCGGTTACATCACCGGCACACTTCTTGGCGGAATCATCGTCGCAACATTTAGCGCCGGGTGGGGTCTGCTTGTAGATGCAATTTCATTCTTTATTGCGGGAGTAATTGTCTGGAACTTAGATCTTCCGGCAAAATCAAAGATTGAAAGTCCGGGAATATTCCATGACCTCGTCATTGGTTGGCGCGAATTTATCTCTCGCTCATGGGTTGTCACAATGGTCTTCACCTTCGCGATCATCAACATGGCTTTCGAATCTATGCTTCAAGTATTAGGCCCTCTTAATTTTAGCGATCCAGAATCTGGGCCGCGCTACTGGTCTCTCAATCTTGCAGGTATGACCGCGGGAATGATGCTCGGTGGAATCATCGTGCTTAAAAAGAAATTTAGGCGACCACTCTTTCTCTCAATGATCTTGATTGCAGTATCGGTTATTTGGGATTTCTCTCTTGCACTCAAACTTCCGCTTCCTATCTGCATCATCGCCGCAATTTTTTCAGGAATTACCGTCGAGTTTTTCATGGTTTCCTGGAATACATCGATGCAGACTCATATTCCAGAAGAATCATTTTCTAGGGTCAACGCATACGATGCTCTCGGCTCTTACGGAATCGCACCTATTGGCATTGTGATTGCTGGACCACTCGCTGCCCACTTTGGTGTAAGTACCATCCTCTTCGCAACAGGAACCCTCACCTTGATTGCTTCTTGCGCCTCGCTGGCTGTTAAATCAGTCAGAAACCTCACCAACACATAGTCTTAGCTCATGACCGAGACGCCTCCAACCGTTTTGCCACCGAAGTTGCGGGGCTGGTTTCACCTTGGCGCAACACCGGCGGTAATAATCGCCTCGCTCGTTCTCTTCATCCTCAGTAAAGAATCTCTCAAATTTGCCGTTGCTTTATATTCGATTACCGCCATCATGCTCTTTAGCGTCTCGGCGATTTACCATCGAGTCCCCTGGGTTCCAGAGAAGAAGAAAATTTGGCGACGTTGGGATCATGCCAACATTAATTTACTGATTGCCGGTTCGTACACACCATTTGCAGTTGCACTTCTCGAACCTCACGATCGAAATATTCTCCTGGCAATTATTTGGAGTGGCGCACTTGCTGGAGTCGCGATTCGCGTTTTCTGGTTGAGTGCACCTCGTTGGCTCTATGTTGCAAATTACTTACTCCTCGGCTGGGTTGCCGTCGTCTATACACCGCAGCTCTACGACCGTGGCGGCCTTTGGGTCATCATCCCAATCTTGATTGGTGGTCTGCTCTACTCCATCGGCGCGATTTTCTACGCTTTGAAGAAGCCTGGTCGCGCCGCCAAGTATTTCGGCTTCCATGAGCTCTTCCACATCTTTGTCTTAGCCGCATGGATCAGCCAGTACCTAGCAATCTGTTTCGCAATCTACCGCTCACGGTAAGCGGGCGATTTCCCGAACTGCCTCGATGCTCTAATCTATGAGCCTTAGATAAGTGGTTCTTGAGAGGGATTATCAAATGGCAGAGAAGAAGGATTTTCTCAACTGGGTCGGCTTCCGTGAGGAATCTGAGCGACCAGCAACTGGCAACCCGGTAGATCGCATTCGCGAACTCGAATCACAACTATCCGACCTACGTTCACGTCGCGACATCACCGCACTCAGCAAGGAAGAGTTTGAAATCCTTGCAACTGAGACTGCGATGATGATGATTAAGTCGGCGCAGGCACGTGAAGCTAAGGCTAATGCGTCAGCCGAGCGCGTTATCAACGAGTCAACTCGCAATGCTAAGGATGTTCTCGAAGGCGCCGAATCCAAGGCACGCAGCATTCTCTCTGGTGCAGAGGCTCGAGGTCGCAAGTACATCTCTACCGCTGAGGCCGAGGCGACAGACCTTGTTAATGAGGCGGCTCGAGAAGCAGAATCAATTATCGATACCAAGCGTCGTGAAGCTGCTGCAGTTGCATCTGCTGCACGTCGTGAGGGCGAACGTATCGTCGCCGATGCAGCGAATGAAGTTATTGAATACCGACGCTGGTTAGCAGAGGTCATCGCAGAGTCTGAGCGTCTCTATCGCATTCAATCACAGGCTCTCGTCGCAGCAGAACAAGCGATTGCGCAATCACGTCAGCGTCTCGATGGTGCATTTGCTCGCCTTGCAAATATGCAGGCTGTTGTAAATGACTCACTCAATGAAGATGGAACAGTCCGTCGCAAGGATCCGATTAAGGTCGAAAGCCGCCGCACTGCTCCTGCTCTCGATGCACCACGTCGTTCAGCGCCAAAGAAAACTGCCGCTAAGCGCAAGTAATTTCTATGGCTACCAAACGCGGTATCCAATACATACCTGCCATTGATGGGCTTCGCGCTATCGCCGTCATGGCGGTTCTCTTCTATCACTTAGGTTTTAAGTGGATTCCCGGTGGATTCCTCGGCGTCGATCTCTTCTTTGTAATTTCGGGTTACGTTATTACTCGACTTCTTCTCGATTCAATCGAAAGTAGCGGAGGCCTTGACCTTCGAGCTTTCTACTTGGCCCGAGTTCGTCGTTTGCTTCCCGCTCTTGCATTTATGTTGGCGACAACTGCAATCGCTGTTGGAATTTGGGCGCCAGATACGATCAAGCGTTTTCTCATCGATACACCTTTTGCTCTCACCGGAACGATGAATTGGTGGCTGGTTGGCCACCACCTCGATTACTTCGAAGAAATTGGTCGACCTCCCCTATTGCAACACACATGGTCACTTGCAGTAGAGGCGCAGTTCTATCTCCTCTGGCCATTGATTCTCTTACTTATTTTGAAGTTCTTCGGAAAAAAGCGCATCTCAGTCATCTCACTTTCGATCGCTGCGATCTCAGGTATTGCGCTGATGCTCGTCTCATTCTCTCTTGATGCGGCAAGTTCATCGAAGGTAAGCCACGTCTACTTTGGAACAGATACTCATAGCATCGGACTCTTCTTGGGTGCAGCGCTAGCTGTCAGTTGGATCCCTCAGAACTTCAAAAGTAATGTGAGTAAGAAAGCACAGGACTTTATCGATGGAATTGGTGTCTTTGGCTTCCTCGGAATTCTCGCCGCATTCTTGCTGATCGATGAGAGTAAACCTGCACTCTACAAAATTGCATTTCCACTCGCAGGTTTATTTGCTTCCGCGATTATTACCTCAATAGTTCATCCGGCATCTCGCTTTGCTCCTATCTTGCAGAATAAAGTTCTGCTCTGGATTGGTGAGCGTTCATATGCGATTTATCTATGGCATTGGGTTATCTTCCAAGTAACTCGACCAAAGGTGGATTTGGCAGGGGCAGCGTGGGCCATGTACTCATTGCGAATTCTCGTCGTCTTTGCCCTAGCCGACATCTCTCTGCGTTATGTAGAACTTCCAGTTCGACGCGGGGTCTTAAATTATTGGATCAAAGGTCTTAAATATCGAACTCCAGCTGAGAAGAAGCGGCAACAAGTTCGCTTTGTAGCTGTGATCGCAATTCTTATTATCTCAATCTCTGCTGTGAGCATCCGTGCCGTATCCATTGGAAATCAAAAACAGCAAGCGCTGGTTGCCGAGCTTGAGACCGCCAACACCAATTCTGCAATGACTACACATGGAATTTGGCTCACTGGTGACTCAGTCATTCTCGGAATCAAGAGCGTGCTCGCCGAAAACCATGAGGTCGGCTTGGTAAATGCCCGCGTTGGCAGACAAGCCCCGGAACTTCTAGATGTGATACTTCATGACAAAGTTCATGCACCTGATGGGCCAGTAGTGCTCGATCTAGGTAATAACAACGCGCTTACAGAGAGCCAGGTAATTTCAATCCTTGATGCTCTGAAGTCAGCGCCGAAGGTGCTTCTAGTAAATACTGCGGTGCCACGGCCCTGGAAAGATCCTAATAATGCGCTAATAGCAAATATCTCATCGCGTTATAGCAATGTCCGCATTATCAATTGGGCTCTCATCTCAGAGGGGCACCCAGAATATTTCGCACCAGATGGCGTGCACCTTGTTCCTACAGGTGTGGCTGTATATGTTGCAGAGATTTCTAAGTATTTAAATTAGTTAATAAATAGAAAAGCCCCGACCAATTGGCCGGGGCTTTTCTATTGTAGAAATTATTTGTAGAAATTATTCGTAGAAATTATTCGTACTGACCTGCGAATCCAAATGCCTTAGCAACACCTAGAGATCCATCAGCATAGATAGCTGAGACTCGGAATGATGTGTACTGTGAATCAGATGTCTTAGAGAGTTCGAATGAGAGTTGAGTTGAAGGAATCTGTGAGATTTCCTTCCAAGCTCCACCATTTGGTGCAATCTCAACCTTGTAACCCTTTACATCTCCCATTGGAGCCTTCCAAGAAAGTACGAGTACTGACTTAGTTGAGGCATCTTTCCAATTACCGATGAAGCGTGATGGAGCTTCACCTGTTGTTGCAGCATTTGATGTATCTGTTGATGCAGCTGGTGAGGCAGAAGCTGAAGCTACTGGTGATGCAGCTGCAGATGCAGATGCAGATGCAGCCGGAGTTGGAGTTGAAGTAGTTGACTTATTGCTTGACTGCTGTGAAGCAACAATTGCAGTGAGAATTGCTACGCCGAGGAGGACAGCGATGAGCACGCCCTTAGATGAACCTTGGCGTGGAGTAGCTGTTGGCTTAGCTGGAGCAGCTGGGCTCTTCACTGGTGCAACAGGTGTTGTTGAAACATTTACTCGATCAAATGATGCACCAGTTGGAACTGGTGGAATAACGACTGACGATGCGCTCGACTTACGCGCTGGCGCCTTCTTTGCAACCTTCTTAGCGGTTGTCTTCTTCTTAGCTACAGCCTTTTTCGCTACAGCTTTCTTGGCTACAGCTTTCTTGGCTACCTTCTTAGGTGCTGACTTCTTTGCAACCTTCTTAGCGGTTGTCTTCTTAGCTGTTGACTTCTTAGCTGTTGTCTTCTTAGCTGTTGTCTTCTTAGCTGTTGTCTTCTTAGCTGTTGACTTCTTAGCTACAGACTTCTTCGCAACCTTCTTCGCGGTTGTCTTCTTAGCTGTTGACTTCTTCTTTACTGCCACGTTTATCTCCTCGGATCGTATGGGCAAAGTTTAGCCTAGAGAATTAAGAGCCTTCAGCACATGCGGAGCTATCGCCCGTAGCGCCTTTCCGCGATGGCTCACCGCATCTTTCTCATGCGAACTCATCTGGGCGCTGGATATTTCTAACCCCTCGGGCTGAAAAATCGGGTCATAGCCGAAGCCTTTTGTGCCGATGGGTGAGTGGAGGATTCGACCATAGAAGCGACCCTCTTCGCAATGAGTGCGACCATCCGGCAGATAGAGAGCTGCCAGGCATAGAAAATATGCGCCTCGCTTCTCATCTGGCACATCGCTTAACTGGGCCAAAACCTTCTCAAGATTTGCCTTATCGTCACCATGATTTCCCGCCCACCGAGCGGAGAAAATTCCTGGAGCGCCATCTAATGCATCAACACAGAGACCGCTGTCATCTGCAATTGCTGGAAGCCCTGTCGCCTCCGACATTTCGCGAGCTTTTAATAATGCATTCTCTTCGAAGGTAGATCCAGTTTCTTCAACATCATGTACGTGAGGAAATTGATCGAGGCCTACTAATTCGATCTCACCTGGCGCAAGTGCATCGAGAATTCTGCGAAATTCGAGAATCTTGCCTTCGTTGCGAGTAGCTAATAAGAGCTTGTGGCTCACTCGCTAAGTGCCTTCTTCTGTAAATCTGTCAGGGTCTTTGTTCCGGCAACTGCTAGGTCAAGGAGCGAATCAAGGAGTGCGCGATCAAATGGAGCGCCCTCTGCAGTTCCTTGAACTTCAATAAAGCGACCATCGCCGGCGCAGACAACGTTCATATCTGTCTCAGCACGTACATCTTCTTCGTAGCAGAGATCGAGCATAGGTACACCGTCGATGATTCCGACAGAGATTGCAGCAACTGAATCAGGAAGTGGATTTACTCCCGCCTTTACATGGCCTTCCTTCTTTGCCCAAGTAATTGCATCTGCAAGTGCAACATAGGCACCTGTAATTGCTGCCGTGCGAGTTCCGCCATCTGCTTGTAGAACATCGCAGTCGATAACGATTGTGTTCTCTCCAAGCGCTTTCATATCAACGATTCCGCGAAGCGAACGTCCAATCAAGCGGGAAATTTCTTGAGTGCGTCCGCCGAGTTTTCCCTTTACTGATTCGCGATCAGAACGTGTATGTGTTGCACGAGGAAGCATTGAATATTCAGATGTCACCCAACCGGTTCCGCTATCTTTGAGCCAACGTGGTACTCCCGGCGTAAAAGATGCAACGCAAAGAACGCGAGTCTTTCCGAATTCAACAAGTACAGATCCCTCTGCATGGTCGAGCCAGGCGCGAGTGATTTTGATGTCGCGTAGTTGATCTACTGAGCGTCCGTCATTGCGTGCCATTGTTTCCTCCGAGTTGTTTGTGAAAATTAAAGATCTTGGTGTTGCACTGAACCAACTTCAGGTCCCAAGAAACGTCGAGCGAGACCTTCAAATGCCTTTGCATCGCCGGTTGCCAAGAATCGATGGTGTGGAGCTTCAGAACTTGCATCGCGCAGTAAAGATCCTTCGACCAAGACTCGGTAGAGATCTTTCGCGGTCTCCTCTGCACTTGATACCAGCGAAACATCATTTCCCATTACATAAGAAATAACACCGGTTAAGAGTGGATAGTGGGTGCAACCAAGAACCAAGGTATCGACATCAGCGGCAATCATCGGCGCAAGATATTCACGAGCAATCGCGGTAATTGCCGCGCCCGACGTTTCTCCGCGCTCAACAAATTCAACAAATTGTGGACATGCAGTGGAGGTAATCTGTAATTGTGGAGCGGCAGCAAATGCATCGAGATAGGCCTGCGAATCAATTGTGGCGCGAGTTCCTATAACTCCAACTTTTCCTGTGCGCGTAGCCGCTACCGCGCGACGAACTGCAGGTTGAATAACTTCAATCACCGGAACTGAATAACGTTCGCGCGCATCGCGGAGCATCGCCGCACTTGCAGTGTTACATGCAATTACAAGTGCCTTCACGCCTTGATCAACGAGAAAGTCGAGCGTTTCGAGAGAGAAATCTCGGACCTCCGCGAGTGGACGTGGACCATATGGACCGCGCGCGGTATCTCCGATGTAGAGAATTGATTCATTGGGAAGTTGATCTAAAATTGCACGAGCTACTGTTAAACCGCCAACGCCAGAATCGAAGATGCCGATTGATGCGTTGCTCATGCGCTAATCGTACGAGAGATTAGGCCCAAAGAGTGCCGTCGAGGCCCTCGGTCGCAGCATCAACCTCACTGCCATATACGCCTGTTGAGAGGTATTTCCAACCACCATCGCAGACTATGAATGCGATATCTGCATCGCGGCCATCGCGAACTGCCTCATTTCCGATAGCAATTGCCGCGTGCAAGATTGCACCGGTTGAGATTCCCGCAAATATTCCTTCAACATGCAATAACTCGCGAACTCTCTTTACAGAATCTTCCGCTCCGACAGAGAAGCGACGAGTTAATACAGATGCATCGTAAAGTTCTGGGACAAATCCTTCATCGATATTGCGAAGTCCATAAACGAGCTCACCGTAACGTGGTTCGGCTGCGATGATTTCAATCTCTGGGTTCTGCTCACGTAGGTACCGACCTGCACCCATCAATGTTCCGGTCGTGCCAAGACCAGCCACGAAGTGAGTAATAGTTGGAAGATCTTGATAAATCTCAGGGCCGGTGCCCTTGTAATGGGCAAGTGTGTTTGCAGGATTTCCATATTGATATAGGAAAACATAATCAGGATTCTTTGCTGCGATCTCTTTTGCAACTCGTACTGCTTCATTAGAGCCACCAGCTGCTGGTGAAGAGATAATTTCTGCGCCCCACATCTCAAGCAACTGTCGACGCTCGGGACTGGTGTTCTCGGGCATTACGCAGATGAGTTTGTAGCCGCGAACTTTTGCCGCCATTGCGAGTGAGATTCCAGTGTTTCCAGATGTTGGTTCAAGAATCGTTGCCCCTGGTTTTAAGAGCCCGCTCTTCTCCGCCTCGTCGACCATCGAGATGGCTGTGCGATCTTTAATGGAGCCAGTGGGGTTGCGATCTTCCATCTTTGCCCAGAGGCGCACATGTGGAGCAGGTGATAGACGCGGTAATCCAATGAGTGGCGTGTTACCAACTGATGCTGCGAGGGAATCGAAACGGGCCATTAAAAATTACTTACTGCCGCCAGCTACGGCGGGAAGGATTGTGACTGAGTCACCATCCTTAAGCGGTGCTTCTAGCCCACCGAGAAATCGAACATCTTCATCGTTGATATAGATATTGATGAAGCGGCGCAGTGCGCCATTTTCGAGAAGTCGCTCGCCTAATCCACCGTACTGTGTATCAAGATCAGTGATGAGGGCAGAGAGAGTGGCTCCTGCAGCTTCTACAGATTTCTGATCTTTTGTATAAGGGCGAAGAATTGTTGGGATGCGAACTTCAATAGCCATGTCCTTATTATGGCGAAGATTGCTGCTATTCGGTAATTGAAACTTCTTCCTCAGTCACAACGCCATCGATGATGCGATATGAGCGAAATTCAGTTGCAGGTGCAATCTCTTCGCGGGTAGATACCAATACATAGTGCGAACCAGGCTCGCCCGCATAAGCGATATCGGTTCGAGAAGGAAATGCCTCGGTCTCGGTATGAGAGTGGTAGATCACGACAATTTCCTCATCGTTGTCATCAACTTCACGATAGAGAGCGAGTAAATCCTTTGGATCAAATTCATAGAAAGTCGGTGAATGTGCAGCATTAACCATTGGCTTATGGCGAATCGGAGAGTCTGAGCCCACTGGACCAAGAATCACACCGCAGCACTCGTCGGGATATTCGACGCGAGATTGTTCGAGAATCGCATCAACGATTGCGCGCGAGATTGTGAGAGCCATAAGAGAAGTCTAAACCAAATTCTTATTCGGAAACTTCATCCATCAGAGCATCGAGCAGCGTCTCCTGAAGCCAACCAAGCCAGCTATAGACTGCATAAACTCCACGTAATGGATCATCCGGTGAGAGAAGTTCGAGATGCTCGTAATTATTATTTTCAATTTTCAGACGCACGCCTAAGGCGAGGCGAATATCGTTCAATCCCCCAAGCCAATCATTTGCACCTTTGTGATCTAGCTCGACATCACCTTCCGGAGAAGCTTTAAGCATCATCCGAATTGACATTGCATGCGCTTGCTTCTTTCCGCGCAAAGTTGATTCTGTATACCGGCGAAATTCCGCAGCATCGACATCATCTGCGTAAGCATTTGGCAATAACCGATGAAGTACTTCATCTTCAGGTGGCGAATCATGTGAAGTTATACCTACGAGTGCGGCAAGTGGATCTTCATGACCGTGATCCACGCGCTCTGCTAATAATTCGATTATCTGTTCAACGAGATTGAGTAGGACTTCTTTCTCGCTCGCTTCAAAGTGAGCAAGATAGGTATGAGCGCCATGTCGTTTGAATCCTTCGGTGGCTGCCATTAAATCTGATCACCACGCTGAAGTGTTGCCCAGAGTCCGTATTCGTGAAGCCGGGCCACATCGTGTTCCATCTCTTCCCGACTACCCGTTGAAACTATCGCCTTACCTTCGTTATGGACCTTGAGCATTAATTCCGTTGCCTTCGCCTTTGAATATCCGAAGAGCTCCATAAAGACATAAGTCACGTAATTCTGCAGACTTACGGGATCATCCCAAACAATAGTGACCCACGGAGTATCTCCGGAGAAAATTGCCTTGAGCTCTTCCTCAAGCGCATCTGCAAGTTTGGCCACGGAGCTATTTAACCAATTCAGAAGTGGCAATGCCACGTATAAGAATTGAGAATGGTGAACTTGTCGTAAGAGGCCAGAGAGTTTCGGCAGCAGCGTTGACTCTTAAGGTGAGCACACCCTTTGGTTGCGCCGGAACAGGTATCGCAAATGAACCTTGAGCATCGGTAGTAATAACATTTCCAAAGGGCTGCCAAATTCCACCCACAAGTTTTTCAACTTGAATAAAGGTTCCAGCCGCACGCGGACGAATAGATCCAGTCACGGTAAAGGATTCGCTTCTCTTTACCGATGCTGGTGCGGTGATGAAGAGGAGCCTGGACATTGTTACCGGAACTTCGTTTGAGATTCCTTCGCTTCGCTCCCACGTACCCTCGCTATATGCACGAATTGTGGTGGCTTTTCCAATTAACAACGGCTTGCTGAACTTACCCGCCATATCCGTTGTTACCGTAGTGAGTAATCTCCAATTTAAATCTCCGGGAGATTTTCCTTCAATACGAATCGAGACATTAGCCAATGGGGATTTATCTTTAATCGTAAATGTTCCGGCGACAGTAATCGGATCACCGTATTCGATTGCGCTCTTATCAAGAGTAATTGCAGCGGTCACTGCATCTGGCGCAATCGCCTTAGCAACGTTGCGGATACCTTCAAGTGCAAGTGGCTCTTCCATGCCGAGTGTCCACTCAGCGATTCCACCAAGGCGATATTTATCTACAAGCGCCGCACGAAGTCCGAAACTCTTTGCATCTTGGTACCAAGCAGTTCTTTGCGCAGTGCATGTTGTAGAAAGCCCAGCCGCAGTGGTTCCGTTATAGACCTTCTGGTAGCTAAAAGTCATTTCACCAAATTGATCATTAAATACAGGTGTTACGCCGTACGAAGCCGCGAGCGTTTGCGCATCTCGCATCACAAAAGTAGCCGCTTTTGCCCCACCTTTAATGACTGCGGCTACATTGTCAGGGCAGACTCCACTGACCGACGTAACCCAGTCGCGACCATATCCAGCAATGCCAATAAATACTTTCGATGCCGGCATCACAGAAACTGCATATTGCAAGGTGCGTTCTGTCCAAGTGATTGGACCAAGTGGTCCAACTTTTGCAACAGAGTAGTCATAGGTCATGATTCGAAGTCGATCAATTGCCGGTGCGATTGCCGCCCACGAATATACGTAATAGCCCTTCTGTGCAGCGGTTGGATCTAATACATATGGAGTTGAGACGGAAAGAATTTTCTTCTGCTGGTGCAGAGATGCGCTGAGCTCCTTTACAAATGCTGTCCATAACGGTGCAGTCTTAGTCCATGTGGTATTTCCATCGACAAATGCAAACCCTTCAAAGTCGAGATCAATACCGTCATAATTATTTGCAACAACCATCGCCGTGATTGTCTCCACGATTTGCTTTCGTGCCGCTGGCTTAGCGAGCAACCCAGCAAGAACGCCTTTATCGGTTCCATCCGTGATGGTTGGAATTAAAGAGAATCCTGCACCGCGAAGTGCGCTCACAGTCTGAGCCATAGGAATACTTGGATTTGCCGGTGTATAAAGATCTAGTACTGATGCGCTGGAAGTCTTGGCGTTAAATTTCAACGTGTACCAAAATGGCATTACCTCTTTGATGAGGTCTGCATTATTGATGGCTGCAGGTAGCGCTGTCTTGATTGAGTAGTACGGCACCCAGCCGGTAAGAATTTTACGTGGCGGATTATCTGCAGCTGCAATCGAAGTAGACGCACCACCCACAACAAGGAGCGCCACGGTGAAGGTTGCAAATAGGCGAAGAAATTTATTCATTATCTTCAGGGCCAGGACGAAGGCCTTCAAAGATCTCTTTACAGGCGGGACATACTGGGTATTTAGATGGGTCTCGCGAAGGAACCCACTTCTTTCCACAGAGCGCCTTTACAGCTTTGCCCGTTACTGCAGATTCAACAATCTTCTCTTTCTTGATGTAGTGAGCAAATCGATCATGGCCACCATCATCTTCTTGGATATCAGGGGCGGTTTCGGTGCGCGTCAAAGTATCGGTATCGGTGCTGATGCCGATGCCTTTATCTTCGCGTGTGAAAATTCCCATGTGTGAAGGATAGTCGGAGGGGCTAAATAACTCTGTGAAAGGCTTGTCGGAGAGAAGGTAGAATTCTGCGATGAAGGATTTATTGAGAACCGAGCATCTCTGTCGCGAGGATGTCGAACTCCTCCTAGCAACTGCCGCAGATTTCGCGGCACAGCCTTTGCGCGCAAATACAGCGCTGAGCAATAAGACCGTTGCTATCTACATGACAAAGCCTTCAACTCGTACTCGCTTAGCATCAGAGACTGCGGTTGCTCACCTTGGCGGTACTCCAATTTTCCTCCGCGGTGACGAATTGCAATTGGGGCGCGGTGAAACTATTGCGGATACCGCTCGGGTTATTAGTGGATTCTGTGATGCCATGATTATTCGAACATTTGCCCAGGCAGATGTTGACGAACTTGGCGCCAATGCCTCGATTCCAATTATTAACGGCCTTACCGATGACGATCATCCAACACAGTTACTTGCAGATTGGGTGACGATTCGCGAAAACTTCGGAAGCGATATCAGCGGTCGCAAATTTGTCTATCTCGGAGACGGCAACAATATGACGCATGCCTGGCTCATTATGGGCGCAATCATGGGAGCGCATGTTGTTGCAGCAACTCCAAACGGTAAGTTCGCACCAGATGCAGCGGTTGTTACAAAGGCAAAGGAGATTGCGGCAAAGACTGGCGCAACTATTGAGGTCACCAATGATCCCGAAGGCGCTGCAAAAGATGCCAGTGTTCTCTACACAGATGTGTGGATGTCGATGGGCGATCCTGAGTCAGAGCGCACCGAGAAGTTTGCAGCACTCTCACCTTTTGCAATCGATGACCGTCTGATGTCACTTACGGCAAGTGATTCCATCTTTATGCACTGCCTACCAGCACACCGCGGAGAAGAAGTTGCAGCATCTGTTATCGATGGACCGAAGTCTGTTATTTGGCGTGAGGCCTTCCATCGCCGCACAACTATTCAGGCGTTGCTCTACCACTTAACTCGTGGAGATTTAAAGGGTAATTAACCTTCTTGAAGTTCGGTAGGTGCGCCGTGTACGTCAAGAATTTCCTTTGCGGCAACTTCTGCAGGCTTAACATCGCCGCCAAGTTTGTCGGTTCGATTGAGAGGGCGCTTTGCATCTTCCTTATATATTGCTGGAATTGATCCGAGCAATCCTTTCTGGAAATCTTCAAATGCCTGCAGAACTTCACGCTTTGTGTTCATTACAAAAGGGCCCATCCACGCGACAGGTTCTTTGATTGGCTGACCACCGAGAATAAAGAGTTCTAGGTTTGGTGAACGTGACTCCTGCTGTTGTGCCGCACGAATAACGATTGCATCACCATCACCGAAAACGGTTAATTGACCCATTGTCACTGGGCGCTGCTCATCTCCAACAAATCCGTGGCCAGACATTGTGTAGACCAGTGCGTTGTAATCCTTACGCCATGGGAGGCGAAGTTCTGCACCAGGTGCGACAGTTGCATGAAGCAATGTAATGGGAGTCTGAGTTGTTCCTGGTCCTTGATGACCATCAACTTCACCAGCGATAACACGTAGTAGCGCTCCACCATCTTGTGTTGTTAAAAGAGCAACATCATTTGCACGAACATCTTGATATGCAGGTGGTGACCACTTCTTCGCGGCTGGAAGATTGACCCAAAGTTGGAATCCATGAAATAAACCACCGGACATCACCAATGACTCTGGTGGTGTTTCGATATGAAGGATTCCGCCGCCAGCTGTCATCCATTGAGTATCGCCATTTGTGATTGTTCCGCCGCCACCATTTGAATCTTGGTGATCGAAAATTCCATCAATAATGTAGGTAACTGTTTCGAATCCACGATGTGGGTGCCAAGGGGTTCCCTTTGGTTCGCCTGGTGCATATTCGACTTCACCCATTTGATCGAGGTGGATAAAAGGATCAAGCTCTTGCAAATCAACGCCAGCAAATGCGCGACGAACTGGAAAACCTTCGCCCTCAAATCCTTGCGGAGCAGTTGTGATGCTCTTGATTTTGCGTGCGCGCAATTCGGTGCCAGCGCTAATGCGTGGAAGTACGGTGATATCGCTAACGGTTACTGCTGGCATGATGCGCTCCTTTGAATACCTCAAGAGTAATTGAACTTTCAACTACATACAACTTGTAGTTTCTCTCTCTTATTCCAAGACCGAGCGTATTCGAGATCGATTATGTGAGTCTTCTGGAAAGTTTGCGCGAGGAAAGTGTTTATTTCGCCGGGTCAATTTAGCCAATATTTGTCGGTGCTCATGGTGAATATCCTCCCCATGAGTACAGCGTTCATTCTTCACAGAGACGAGACCACACCTGCCGAGAAGGTGACCACGCTACTCAATTCAGTTCCTTGCGCAACAGTTCTAGCCCAACTTGCAGCGATTGATCCTCAAACTTTGCCAATAGCTTCACGAATTGACTACCTCACGGCAATCGAAAGGCAAGAGTCTTGGATTCAGGCCTTGATGCAACGAGCAATAGTTGCCGTCGCTGGCCGTGAAGCATCTGAGAGCAACGACCCAATCTACGGAATTGATGAGGCAGAGCGCGAAGATGTTTCGACCGCGCTCAGACTCTCCCCCAATAGCGCTCAATTTAAGATTGATATCGCACGAGCGCTGACAAATCACCTACCAAATACCTGCTCTGCACTCGCTGTCGGAGAAATATCGACCGCACATGCCAATGCAATTGCGCGTGAGGCTGTCTCCGCTCTCAATAAAGGGCTACCAGAATCCGTCATATTCGAAATTGAAAATCGCGCAATCGCCTACGCCGAATTTCATACTCCAACTCAAGTTGGAAATTTAGTTCGAAAAGTTATCGCTACCTCGACTCCCACTGAATTTGAAGATTCTGTCGCGGATGCGCGCGAGATGAGACGAGTATCGTGCTTTAACGATCCAGATGGAATGTCAACAATTGTTGCTTTACTTCCCGCCCATGAAGCAAAGGTAGTCATGAGTGCACTGGAATCATTTATCATTAAGAACAATCGTCACTGTGAAAGCTGTGAAGCCGAGATCTCATCTCTTTCTCCGGAAGAGCGAGTAGTACGTGAGGCAGGTGCTTCGGACCAAGCGCTCTCATGTCTCCATACAAACTCTGATCATCGTTCAAAGGATATGAAGCGCGCAGATGCACTTGCCGCTATCGCTTCTCGATATCTCGAATCAGCTCTCGCTGATGCACATGCCCAAGGTCGAGCGCTGACAGTCAATGTCACCATTGATTTACCGACTCTCCTTGGCCTCGCCGAAAACCCGGGAGAGCTTGCCGGGTATGGGCCAATTCCAGCATCTGTGGCACGTGAGATTGCAGCGGATGCCCGTTGGAAACGGTTCATCACCGAACCTTTAACTGGCAACCTCCTTGATTATGGTCGCGAACATTACGAACCCCCACAAGCGCTCCGTGATTTCTTAATTGCCCGTGATCGAAAATGTAGATTCCCTGGTTGCGGAAGATCTGCAATCCATTCAGATTTAGACCATGCCGAAAGTTGGGAATCTGGTGGATCAACCTCCCCTGAGAATCTCGGTGCTCTCTGTCGAAGACACCATAAGCTAAAGACTCATCATGGCTGGAAGGTCGAAAGTTATAGCGATGGCTCATGCCTCTGGAAGTCGCCGGCGGGGAAAGAATTCTTTACGCCTGCCCGCTCTGCACATGAGCCGAATTAGCCCGCATTTCGTTAAATAATTCTGCTGGCTTAGAATGATTGTGTGAACAAGCATGCACCCTCAATCCCAAAGGTAATCCTCTATTACGGATTTACACCTTTGGAAGATCCTGAGGCTGTAAAGCTATGGCAGAAGCAGCTCTGTGAAACGCTCGGACTCAAGGGCCGCATTATTATTTCAAAGCACGGCATCAACGGAACGGTTGGTGGCGATATGGCGGCGGTAAAGAAGTACGTGAAGATGACTCGCCAATATCCGGCATTTAAGAAGATTGTCTTTAAGTGGTCTGATGGCACAGGTGCAGATTTCCCTCGACTTCAGATTCGCGTCCGTAAAGAACTCGTTGGCTTCGGTAATCCTGATGTGATTAAAGTTGATGAGTCTGGCGTAGTTAATGGCGGTAAGCACCTACGCCCAGCTCAAGTAGATGCACTTGTAAAAGAGCGTGGCGATGATGTGATTTTCTTTGACGGCCGAAATGCCTATGAAGCAAAGATCGGAAAGTTTAAAAACGCGATTGTTCCCGACGTTCAAACTTCACATGACTTTATCGAGGAGATCAAAAGCGGTAAGTATGACGATATTAAAGATAAGCCAATCGTCACATACTGCACAGGAGGAATCCGATGCGAGATTCTCTCCGCCATCATGGTCGATAACGGATTTAAAGAGGTCTACCAAATTGATGGTGGAATTGTTAAATACGGCGAGAAGTTTGGTGACGATTCACTCTGGGAAGGATCGCTCTATATCTTTGATGATCGAATGATTCATGACTTTTCAGATAAGACAAAGGTCATTGGTGAATGCGTAAAATGCTGCGCTCCAACAAAGCAATTCCGCAATTGCAATTCAGAGTCATGCCACCAATTAATTCTTCTCTGTGATTCATGTGCAGAACTTCCAAGTAATAAAACATGCAATCACACTGTTAATCGCAAGCGTCGCGACCGCGAATTTGTTGGCTAGGTAGTTGGCTTTACGTGATCAACTGGCCTATAGATTTTCCATCAATCGCCTCCCCCGCAACCTCACATTTGCAACTTAAGTTGCGTCCACTTCGCGAGGATGACATCGATTCCATCTTCAACGCATGTCAGGACCCGACCATCTCGGCATTTACACGCGTCCCTTTTCCATACGATCGTTCGATGGCTGAGGATTTTGTCCGTGAATCCGATGTTGCTTATCGCAATCATGTGACGATTTCATTTGCGATCGAGGTAGCTGGTGAATTCGCTGGAACCATCGGGTTGCACTCGATTCAACTTGGGGATCACATGGCTGAAATAGGCTATTGGGTGAAGCAAGATTTTCGAGGAAGAGGCATCTGCACCGCGGCGCTAAAAATGATGAGTGATTTCTCTTTAGATGTTATGGGATTTCGCCGACTGGAAGCGCTTGCTGATTTCGACAATTCCGCGTCTCAGAAGGTAATGGAGAAGGCTGGATTTACTCGTGATGCTTTACTAAAGAATCGGGCAACAAAACGTGATGGTCGCCAGATTGATATGGCTCTCTACTCAATGGCGCGTGGGTGAAAGATGTACTCGCTCGCGATTCTGGTGATGATTTTATTTTCGCTACTAATTCTTTCGGCGCCGATAAACATTGGGCTTACTAGTCGCCGAGTTCAAAATTTTGCTGCAGCCCGAAGGGGATTAACCGTACTTCGTAGAATCGTTATTTTAACTTTTGCGGTAATTGGTATTTTTATTGCGATTACCTTGATGTATGAGACATCTTCGTTGGGAGCCAAGATCTTCGCTCTGATTGCTGTCGGCGGAAATATTTTCGCTCTCAAGCGCGAGATAGACTTCTCAAAGAGCAGGTAAAAATAGTGGAGGTGCCGGGAATCGAACCCGGGTCCTTCAGAGCTCAAACAGGGCTTCTACGTGTGTAGTGTTATTTACGTTTTCTCAGTCCTGAATCTCTCAAACACAAGTATTCAACGAACTCATTTGCGAAACTGTTCTCTCTACGCGTTCGCAACGCCACGCAGATGAAGAGCTCTCTAACGACGCCAGGTTCTAGAGCGAGAGCGCCCCTAGGCTGACGGATTTGGGACTAGCTTATGCAGCTAGTGCGAAATCACTGCGACTGTTGTCTGCAGTTATGTGTGCACGGATTTCATGGTTTACGAGATCATTCCGGCTTCCTCGACACGCTTCCCCTGTCTCAACAGCTAAAGTCGAGACCGTTCACCCCCTATTTATTTGTGTTCTAAGTGTATTCAACCCCGAGGAGTAATGCGAAATTCCCGAAAAATTACGAGGTTTGTAAGGCACAGATTGGGTTCAAAACGCAATCGTTAAAAGGTTAAGAGACGCGGCTTTGCCTTAGATTTCATTTGGAATCTCTCGCGGTGAACTCATCTTTCAAAATCGCGTAGAGCCACATATCGCACCAATCACCTTTAAAGAATTCAGAGTCTTTGAACTCTCCTTCTCTCCGCATACCTAACTTCTCAGCCATCGCCGCAGATTCTGGATTGCGAGTGTCGATATCGGCGATAATCCGATGCAAAGGAAAGTTTGAAAATGCATATTTCATTAGCGCGTGAGTTGCTTCAAATGCATATCCCCGGCGTTGGAAATCTTGGTGAGTAACCCAACCAATATCCGAAAGTTGGTCGGTAGCAGATCGAAGTGCCATATTGGATTGACCGATTATCTTTCCGGCAACTCCTAAATGAGTTGGGATATCTTTTAACTCCCAGACGAGAACGAGGAAATCACCAGATTCCTTAAGATCGAATTTTCCAGTATTGAGCGTCTTCTCTGCCGCCTCTATGTCCTGCTCGCGAGAGCGCTCCGGCCACGGGATATAACGAACAATCTCTGGATGTGATTGATACTCATATAAATCATTGACATCTTCCAAGCGCAGTGGGCGAAGTGTGAGGCGTTCGGTTTCAATAACGAACAAACTATTTACCAGTCGTCTCTTCCGCTACGATTTTTTCCACTTACGCGATGAGAGATTTCACGTTCAATTTCACGAGTTGCTTGTTGTTCGAGCAATGTGTCGCGCTTGTCGTGAGCTTTCTTACCTTTTGCAAGTGCAATCTCTATCTTTGCGCGACCATCTTTAAAGTAGAGCTGAAGCGGAACCATCGTGATTCCAGAATCTTTTGTCTTTGCTGCAATCTTACGAATCTCCTCGCGATGCACGAGCAATTTACGTTTGCGACGAGGAGTGTGGTTGGTCCATGTGCCTTCGGTGTATTCAGGGATATGAACTCCATGCAGCCAGAGCTCTCCATTTTCAACCATCACAAATCCATCGATTAATGAGGCACGACCTGCACGAAGTGATTTGACCTCGGTTCCCATCAGAACAATTCCGCATTCGTAGGTATCAAGGATTGAGTAATCGTGACGCGCCTTTTTGTTCTGCGCGATCAACTTTTGACCTGTCTCCTTAACCATGCGGTAAGGGTATCCGAATTAAACCTTGAGGTAGCGGCGCAAAGTAATCAATGAAGCGAGGACTGAGACAAAGAGTCCAACGCCGAGCAAAATCGCGGAAGAAATCCAGACCTGATTCCATGCAAAGAACTTGGTAAATGTAAGAAGCGGTGCGACCTTCTGGTCGACAACGTACTTCAATCCGCTGAGAAGCCCTGTCGCAAATACCCAGCCAAGAACAGCTGAGAAGACGCCTTCGAGTAAGAATGGAAGTTGAATAGACCAAGAGCTTGCTCCAACTAGCTTCATCACACCAGTTTCGCGGCGACGGTTAAAGGCTGCAATACGTAAGGTATTTGAAATAAGAAGGGCTGCAGTGAGAACTGAGAAGAGTCCAACGAGTAGCGCACCATTGCGAAGAACATCGAGCAGCTTAAAGAACTTCTCAAGAATCGTGCGTTGATCTTGCACAATATCTACGCCAGGGCGGCCAGAGAAAGCGCTGACAACAACATCAAATTGAGTTGGGTCCTTTAATTTAACGCGGAATGATTCTGGTAATTGATCAGCGGTTACATTTTGAGCAATCGCAGAGTTCTTAAATCGTTCTTTAAAGCGTGCGAATGCCTCAGTCTGTGATTCATAGAAAACACTTTGTACAACAGGAAGTGCTTCAAGATCACTCTTGATTGCAGCTCGTTGATCGGCACTTACAACGCCGTTTGCACATGTTGGCGACTCAGATAAAGTCCCACAGAGAAAGACAGAGACTTCAATCTTGTCGTACCAATAATCCTTCATCGCATTGACTTGAGCATTAGAGAGCAAACCAATGCCGAGAAGTGAGAGCGAGATTGCAACAGTGACAACGACTGCAAAGGTCATTGTTAGGTTACGGCGAAGTCCGATTCGAACTTCTTTAAAGAGAAAACCTGCGCGCATATCTTTTCCTATTCTTCTCTCTGCCGTTAACCGGTGTATCCGTAAACGCCACGAACCTGATCGCGGATAACATGGCCGCCATCGAGTTCGATAACGCGCTTGCGCATCTGATCAACAATTCCCGAATCGTGTGTCGCCATCAAAACTGTTGTGCCCTCGCGGTTGATGCGATCGAGCAACTTCATAATTCCAACCGAGAGTTCTGGGTCAAGGTTTCCAGTTGGCTCGTCAGCGATAATGATTGGTGGCTTGGTCACATATGCGCGAGCAATTGCAACGCGCTGTTGCTCTCCACCTGAAATCTCTGAAGGCAAACGATCGCCCTTATCTTCTAGACCAACGAGCTCGAGCATCTCTGGAACTTCGCGATTGATCTCCTTCTGCGAATATCCAAGGACATGCAATGAGAAAGCGATATTTTCTGAGATCGTCTTATTTGGGAGAAGTCGGAAATCCTGAAATACGGTTCCTACTTGGCGACGAAGTTCGGGCACCTTGTGGTTAGCGAGAGTTCCCAGATCTTTACCTGCGACGTGGATGATGCCCGAAGTTGGACGCTCTTCACGGAGGATGAGACGCAAGAAGGTCGACTTACCTGAACCTGATTTACCTACGAGGAAGACGAACTCGCCCTTATTGATTTCGAGGTTGACGCCATCAAGAGCTGGTCGCTCTTGGCCGGCATAGACCTTCGTAACATTCTCAAAGCGAATCACTTCTGAACTCCCTCAATTAACTGAGCCCGAGTTTAGGGCACTTAACCTTCAGATGAGCGTATGTGAGAGCAATTCAGGCTCAGAAAAAGGTGTGAAATTGATAGCGATATGCGGTGGCGATTAAGCGGAAGCTGTTGAGCGACGCCAGCGAATTCCTGCTTCGATGAAGTCATCGATCTCGCCATCGAGAACTGCAGATGTATTTCCAGTCTCATGATTATTACGAAGGTCCTTCACCATTTGATACGGAGCAAGAACATATGAGCGCATCTGATTTCCCCATGAGCCACTGTTATCGCCCTTGAGCGCATTGATCTTTGCCTGCTCTTCTTGGCGACGACGTTCTAATAACTTTGACTGCAAGACTGCCATTGCAGTCGCTTTATTTTGAATCTGTGATCGCTCGTTCTGACATGAGACAACGATTCCAGTCGGAATATGTGTCAGACGTACAGCTGAGTCAGTTGTATTAACACCTTGTCCACCAGGACCAGATGAACGATAAACATCTACGCGAATCTCTTTCTCATCGATTTCAATGTGATCGCTCTGTTCTACAACTGGGACGACTTCAACGCCAGCAAAAGATGTATGGCGACGTGATTGTGAATCAAATGGCGAAATTCGAACTAAACGATGTGTTCCTTGCTCGACCGATAGCGTGCCATAGGCATACGGTGCGCTAACGCGGAAGGTTGCAGATTTAATACCGGCTTCTTCTGCATAGGAAGTTTCGAGGATATCTGTCTTAAACTCATGACGTTCGCAATACCTGAGATACATGCGATACAACATCTGTGCCCAGTCAGCCGCTTCAACACCACCTGCTTCAGAGCGGATAGTGATGAGTGCATCGCGATTGTCATATTCGCCAGAGAGCAAAGTAGTTACTTCAAGTTCGCTAATTGCCTTCTTAGTTGAATCAAGCTCTGCCTCTGCATCGTGAAGGGCCGAACCTTCAGATTCCTCAGCAGCTAACTCAAAGAGAATCGGCAAGTCATCAACTCGAGAACGCAAGCCCTTGAGCTTTGAAATCACAGCTTGCGTGCGGGATAACTTACTGGTGACGGCTTGTGCCGCTCCGGGGTCATCCCAAAGATTAGGAACTCCAGCCGCCTCTTCGAGTTCGACCGCTTCTTTCTCTAACTTCGGAAGATCGAGTACCTGTTCGATTGATTTGAGGGTCGCGCTTATCTCAGCAATTTCGAGAGCATATTCGCGAGCCATGGAGGAAGGATAGCGAGTTCATTAACCAATATCGAAACCATAATAATTATTTGTCGTAGCACGCTCCCCCACCGCACCTGCATGACTACCTATGCCAACTTCACGAATATTGATAAACGGTATAGGGATAGGAATCTGCGCAATTGCTCTGCTCTCGATATAAATTTGAAAGCCGTCACATTGAAAATTACTCATCCCCATCGTTCGAATATTCTCGCGAGTAAGAGAGCTTTCTCGAGAGGTCCAGGTAGAAAATACTTCTGACGCATCACGCTCACCTTGACTACAATCAATAGGAATTCCTGGATCAGTTTCTCCGCTTGATAAAGAATTCTTTAACATTTGGGTTGCGTTGTATTCTCCTGAGTAATATTGATTAGCATCCAAGTTCTGCATGCCCCTTTGTACTGCTGCCTCAGTAGCGATTGTCAAGGAACGTTTCGCGAGATATATTGAAGATATATCGGTCAAAATTAGCGCCATCAGGAGAAGAATTAAAAAGAGCCCCATCGTTAAAACCGAAATAGAGCCGCGTTCTGAAGCTAACTTTCGAAGGAATCTAAGCCCACGGTGATACATATTCCACCGCCGAAATTTCATTATTAAGTTTTGTATCGCGAATTGAAATCGTAATTACATTTCGTGGCGAGATACATGGCGATTGAGCGCAATGAATCCGATATGAGATTTCGCCGCTTGCAATTTCCTCTTTGTAACCGAGAATTTCAGCACCTTTTATAAATACTTCATATGCAACTCTGTTTGCCACCTCATCGTTCTCACTCGTTACAAATGCTCTCGCCATCTCTCGGCTTAAAGATTTCATTGAGGCTTGACTATCACTTGAGTGTGAATACATATTGAGGTAGATAAAGAGGGGGATGAAGAGGGGTAGAGCAAGCGCTACGAACTCAAGGAGAGCGCTCCCCTCCTCATCCACAACTAAGCGGCGTAGGAATCTCATCTTTGATTCTCTACTACCGCGATACCGGAAACCTCAATTGAGGTATGAGATGACTTCTTCAAAATTCCTGGAACCAAGTCACCGAGATTCTTCTTCCGTCGGGTTACAAGGAGCTGCAAATTTTGATTGTCGCCACTACTCTCAATCTGAATAAATTGATCCGTATTGTAAAAATCCCCAGATATAGCTCTGACGGATGCATCATCTTGAGCATGAATCCGCTCCACATTTCGCGCATGGATCGCATACGCAATCTGAGTGCCTACAAGAAAGAGCACCAAAAGCGGGACAAGTACGAGAGTCGATTCAACACTTCCGCGCTGATCTACAAAATACCGCCAGAGTCGCCGTTTCATAACGCCTTAACGGATCCCGTTCATTGCATCAAGAGAATTCTTTAAGATTGCTGTCAATCTAGGAGCTGCGATTGTCCAAATTGCTGTGACCAAGCCGGTAGTCATCAACACGACCAAGACCCATCCAGGTACATCACCCCGCTGATCAGAGAGAGCAATGAAGATTCTCGATTTCCTTACTCGCTGAATCTGACTCGATATGCGCATAGTCAGATTGATACTCTTCTCGAGAATCGCTCCTCGTGTAGTTGTAATGAAGTTTCCTACTTTCATTCTTTTCTCGCTTTCGATTGATGTGGGATGTTTAACTGCTAAAAAGATTTAAGGTTGAGAGGGATGGGAAAAGAGCAAAGAGGATTGAGATTGGCAAAATTAGAAATACAACTGGAATCATCATCGAAACCTCAGATTTTCCGGCCGCACTCAAGAGTCTTACGCGCTCTAAGTTTCGCGATTGGCTTGTTCCATTGAGAAGGGTCTCTACAAGCGGCGTTCCGCGTGAAATGGAAATCAGTATTGAATCTGCAAACCGTCTGAGAGTTCCTGATTGGAGCCGCTTACTCATTGAATCCAATGCAGCAGAGAAGGAGGCGCCACCTTCAATTTCACGTACAACTATCCGGAATTCAGCAGCGAGGTAGCCATTACCTCGGGATGCAATCCGTTTAAATGCCGCGGCTGGAGATTCACCTGCCCCAATAGCGAGAGTTAAGATTTCAACAATTGCTGGAAATTCATCTTCAATTTCTGCGCGACGTTTAATACAACGTTGAGTTAAGTTTCGCTCAGTCAGCGCAACTGTCGCAAACCAGGTTATTCCAATCAAAATTACCGCACCCGGAAGTTTGATCACATTGAACGAGAAAAGGGTTACTATCAAGATTAATTCGATAGTAAGCAGAGACATCTGGGCAAGTCGGAAATTTCCATAATCATCTTCCGAAATTTTGCCAATCTGGGCCAATCTTTCACGGATGCTCTCTTTGTTGTGCCATCTCATCTCGCGGAAGAGAAACTCTTCAATCACCTTGCTACTACCTTCGAACGCGACAAATGCGACTGCAGCGATGAGAATTGGTATTGATATCTGCGGATTCACTTTTGCAGACCAAAAATTCTCTTAGGTTCTGGAAGGCGGCTAAGCCAACCCATCCATAAATATGCAATAGCAGTCATTCCAACACCGAATACCAAGATCAGAATTCCGGAAGGAGTTGAATACGCTGATGCGGTTGAAGGTTGCGCCGAAAGCAGTAAGAGAAGTAGCCACGGTGCAGCCGCAGAGAGATGAGCCGAGTTTCTTACCCAACCTTGCTTGGCTTGGATCTCTCTACGAAGCGCTAGGTCCTGCCGAATAAAGTCACCTAATTGGCGTAAAAGCGATAGTAATTCGCCTCCACCCAGTGACTTAGCAAAAAGCAGTGACTCTACAAATTGATCTGCTGCTCGAATAGAAAATTTGCTTTGTAGCTTTGAAATCGATTCTTCGAAAGTTGATCCGTTTCTGAGGTCTTCCCCAAATTCAAAAAAGAGCGCGCGAGTTGCTTCTGGCCCTCTCTCTCCAAGACCGATGAGAGTCTCATTGAGAGAAAGACCTGATTGAATTCCACTGATGACACTATCGATTATCTCTGGCATTGCATCGAAGTAAAGCCAAGCACGTTTCTGCTCTGATCGGTTACTCGAAATCTTCATCATAAGAATGACGACCGCACAGAGAGCCAATGAAATGGCCAGAGATTTCGTCAATGAGAATGCCACGAGAGAAGTTGAAATTGAGATTAGCAATACCTTTAAAGCCCTATCACCGATTTTTAGATTACTAATCATTAGTATGAGCCAATCTACTTCTCAAAGTTGCTAGTCCGATTCCGGGCGTGTAGCCATCGATTTCAAATTTCCAAAGAGACTCCATTTCTATATTGAGGTTCTCATGACGACCGGTAATAAGTACGACTTCTACGATGCGTCGCTTACCACTTGAGTCCATCGCAATTTGAATGACCACGTCGATTGCCGAGGCAACAGTTGGAACGATGAAAGAATGTGAGATATTCGCACCAGCAAGAAGAGGAAGTGTTTGTAACTTAATTACCGCGTCACGAGCTGAGTTCGCATGGATAGTTCCCATTCCGGGAAGCCCTGAATTGAGTGCTATTAGCAGATCTAGCGCTTCTGCTTCACGTACTTCTCCCACAATGATTCGATTAGGTCGCATCCGAAGCGCTTCTTTCACCAATCTTCGAAGCGTTATCTCTCCATCGCCCTGTAAATTTGCACCTCGCGTTTGCATTTGAATCACATCAGGCAAACGTGGATTAATTTCAAAGACTTCCTCGATGGTAATTACTCTGTGAAAGTATGGAATTTCGCCAGCTAGAGCGTTGAGAAGTGTGGTCTTGCCTGCCTGCGTTCCACCGCTGATTAAGAGGTTCATCCCTGAAGAAATTGCTCGGACTAAGAGCTCGCAAATTTCAGTTGTGAGCATTCCATCCTGAGTGAGCTCTTCAAGTGATTTGCCCTGCGCAATATGTTTACGGATATTTACCGCCCAGTGCTCTGCGGTGATTTCGGGAATAGCTACATGGAGTCGGCTGCCATCTGGCAGACGTGCATCTACAAACGGATGGGATAAATCAAGTCTCCTGCCGCTCCATAGCAAGGCACGGTCAACTAAATTCCGTACTTCATCTGCTGTAAGGATGAGATTGGTGAGTTCACTTCGCCCATGTCGGGCAATGAAGATTCGCTCAGGAGAATTGATCCAAATTTCCTCAACTGTATTGTCAATAATAAATTGGTAGATCGGACCGAATACAACCTCCGGTTGCATCTCAGCTCTGTTATCCATGGCGCGAGGTTAGGAACTTAGCGACAAATTAATCGCATGTATATACGTTCCTGTGGATAGGTTTTTTCTAATTCACTTCAATGTATTTCTAATCTACTTAGAGCAACGACATACAAGTAGCGAGTTGAGGAGTAGGGGAAGTTGGCTCCTCAACCCGCTACCTATCGGCTTCGCCACTAGAGCGCTGCGACGGAATCAGCGTTGTAATGGATTCGAAAATGATAAGTTTGGGTTTATGAGTGCAGATGATTCTCAATCAACCCCAGGTAGCGGAATACGTTGGGCCCTATTGTTTGCGGAAGCAATCCTTGTACTCGCCCTAGCCCTCTACATGATTGCCCTTGGAATCACTCACGATAAAGAGTGGGCACCATATTTAGGTGTCATCGCATTCGCCTTTGTAGGGTCAGCAGGATTATTTGCACTTGCCCGCGGGGTGAAAGCTGGAAAGCGTTGGGCTAACTCCCCAGCAATCCTGGCTAACTTAATTGCGCTCGGCGTATCAAAGTTTCAATTTGAAGCGGGGCTTTATTGGCTTGCAATCCCAATCGCAGCGATGGCGATTACAGTTGTTGTAAGCATATTTCTCAATATTAAGAAATCACAGAACTAATAACTTACTTCTTTTTGTAACCCGCCGGACAGGTTGGATTAACTCCCGAAACCTTCTTTGCGATTTTTCCTTTGACGCAGCTAATAGTGATTTTCTTCGATAGATCAGACTTGGTTGGTTCGGTTAAGTTCAAGCGGATGGTTGGCGAAGAATAGTGATACCCGGTTGCCTGAATTGAAAAAGTTTTGTTGACTACTCTGCTTGTAAGTACTGCGACAGATGAAGATCCATCGTCATAGGTGACGTTGACATTTGCTTGAGGTGAAATGGCGCTTGAATTAATCCCCCACAAACATGCAATTCCCGCTAGAGAAATTGTCGCTCTGAATTGACCTACCTCTAGAGTCTTGCCGTCAGCTTTGAGATGCGGGCTCGAAACTTTGAGTTTGATTTCTTGGGTTTGCTTATCAAATTCAGGGAAGCCCGCATATGCCGCGTTACTGCTAATGATCGGGTTATCAGGGGAACAACTCTTTCCATTTCCCCAATCAAAGCTAGTATTTCTTCGATCGATTGTATAAAGATGCCAGTAAGTACGGTTGGCCAATGCTTGGGTGAAATCTCCTGGTCCGGTATTTGCTTCAACTGGTAGGTTCACTGGAATTTCCATCGCGTTTCCAGCGATTGTGAACTGTTTTCCACCTTCAATATCCTTCGATGTGTAAGTGACATTTTCGACGCTACCAGTCGTTAGGCCTGGCTCTAATAAATTTGAATTAAAGACTGTTGTGAAGCGGACCTTCTGCGTAAATTGTGGAGGGTATTTACAGTCGCCGATAACTTTCATCGCTTTGCAAAGGTCGGGACTTAATTCATCCTGAGTAGAATCGAAAAGTGACGCAAATATCGTGAAATCCAATGCACCAAAATCCGTTTGATTACCAATGGTGTTTGGCTTCTGCATCCACATTTGCGTGACAACAGTGTCTGTCCCTGAAGAGTTTTTCAAACCTTGGATTTTCCATTCAGTTGCCGCATAAGTTCGAATATTCTGTTCGTAGTCACGGCTATCCCATTTACTTACGACTCCCGTAGGAATTGCGCTAACAACTCGGCCATCTTCAAATTCCGCTGAAAGTGAGACTATGCAATTCATCTCTGAAGCAGAGGCGCATAGCAAGAAATTATTAATTGGAATGACGGCAGAATTTGCGGGCATGCTTTGTGAAAAGATCAGGATTCCAATCAAGGAAAGAGTTGAGGCAGCTCGAACCCGGGATATTTGCAGGGTTTTGAGCGCCTTCATAAAAATATCTTAGGCAGTCTAGCGCCTCAAAAAATCGAAGTTTTAAAGTTCTAACTGGTCAAATTTTCTACCCATGAGTTACGCGGTAACCCGCCCCAGAGTTCACCGTCAGTTTTTCGACAGTTTAGATGTAGTTGCCCATTCCATTGCTTGGCTCTCAGATGATTCAGCCATGAAAATAAAGCGTTTCTTTGGCCTTCTAGCCGATATCTTTTTTGGCCACGATGTACCTGAATTTGTTGATCCTGTAGAACCGCAATACGTGTCGATGAAAGTGCGTCAGGCTGAAGATTCTAGGTTGATTCAGTCTCGGATCTAATTCAATATTTACCAACCTGCCAAGAGCAGAAGAATCAGCGGATTGGGCCAGTTTCCAGGTTTCACCTCTGATAAACCTCGGAATAGTGGTTACTTAGACTTCCCGCGGCGATTAAACTTTATTTATGCGAGGGATTGTAAAAGTTGCTGTCGCTTCGGCGCTCATTATCTCTTGCCTAGAAACAGCGCCGAGTGCAGTTGCTGTGCCCGCTTGCACTACATCGCAATCAAACTATGTCCTTAGCAGTACGACCTATACCGCCATTACGATTTCGCAATCGGGTTCTTGCATATGGACAGTTCCTGCTGGTGTGACACAAGCTGATGTTCTGATTGTCGGCGGTGGTGGTGGCGGTGCGGGAGGTAATTCGGGTTCTACCGGCTCTGCCGGTGGTGGCGGTGGTGGCGGTGCGATGGTTGCAACAAGCTATCCCTTAACTCCTGCAGCTAGTCTCTCAATTACGGTTGGCGCTGGTGGCGCTGGTGGGCCAAGTACATCTGGCGGAGATTCCACACTTGGTTCACAAGGTGGCACTACTACATTTGATCAGATCACTGCCGGTGGTGGTGGTGGCGGTGGATATTCCAGTGTCAATGGCTTTCTCACTCAAGCCGGTTTGCCTGGAACTGCAGGTGGTGGCGGTGGTGGTGCGAGTAATCACTGGTACGCATATAACGATGGATCATCAACTGTTGCATCTGGCGGAACTGGAACTACAAAGATAGTTGGTGCTCGCACATACACCGGTATTAATGGTGGTAATGGTGGTGTCTACGTTGCTGGAGTTAGCCCCTCAAATACATCCGCTGTTGGTGGCGGCGCAGCAGGTAGTGCAACAAGTGCAAATCCTCCAGTACCAGGAGCGGCATTTTCTACAAACATTAGTGGCACAACAACAAACTATGGCGGCGGCGGATTAGCTGATGGAGCAACAAGTTGGGTGAATGGAACGAGACCCACAGGTGTTGGTTTCGGTGGTTGGGGTGGTCTGGGCAGTGTTGCTGGAACTTCAGGTAATAGCGGAATTGTCATTATTCGATACCTATATGTCCCAATCACAGTTAATTCATTTAATTTATCTGGCAGCGCTTCGACCGCCACATATAGAGCTGCAACAACAATTCAAGTAAATGTGAGTTCGACTGCAGTTGTGACTTTCTACGCTGCAAATAAGAAGATTCCTGGCTGCACCAAAATTACTGCCACTGGTACTTCGCCAAACATTATTGCGCAGTGCACTTGGAAACCAGCCACGCATGGTGGGCTCACGCTTACCGCTCAAATATCTCCTCCTGGAGGTGGCATAACAACTAGCACTGGTCAGTTGCGAATTGGTGTTTTATCTCGAACTGGTAATCGTTAGTGAGTGATTATCTATAGCGGATTGAGCCCGCGTTTTTTCTTTTACCAAGGAACAATTTTGTGATCTTCCCAGAGAACTCCTGTTGTGTTCTTCTGGAAATCTTCTGAGGACTTATCGAATTCGCGGGTAGCTAACCAGATTGCAGTCTCTGCACCTTCCTCCGCACTTCGCGGTGCATCAGCTCCACCCATATCAGTGCGTGAATGATTAGGACACATCGCATCAACAAGCACCCCTCGAGCACCCAGACCTGTTTCATGTGCAAGATTTCGAACGAGCGCATTAACACCCGCCTTACTAATTCTGTAGGGAGCAAGTCCGCCAGCATTGCCAGGGCCAGACATTCGTCCAAGGCAGGCAGAGAAGATCACGATGCGACCATTGCGTGCTTCAACTAGAGCTGGCGCTAATCGATTGACAATTTGAAATACTGAATCGAGATTAATCGACATGACTCGACGCCACTCTTGATCGGTTGTCTTCATCGTCTTCGACATCTTCTCGCTCATGACACCGTGGGCAAGAATTAAATGCGTGATATTCAAATGTGCTGCGGCAATTTTTTCTAAGGCAGATGCCGTTGCTTGCGAGTCCTCAAAATCAATTGAATAAGTGGTCACTGAATTGGCTCGACCATCGCTCTGAAGTGAGGCTGCGGCAGATTCCAGTCGAGGTGAATCTTTTGCGATAAGGATCAGATCAAAGCCCTGAGCTCTCAGCGCCTTCGCAGTTTCAAATCCCAGCCCACGACTTCCGCCAGTGACCAGTGCGATTTTTTGCGAATCCGAATTCATGGTCAAACCATTCCAGTGTGATGGATAGCTCGCCACTTCAAATTCGAGGTGAAATGGTCATCGAGAGGCGAAAGTGTGCGCTATCTCGCTTCTGCCAGGCTACTTTCACCATTTATATAGGCACCTCTCAGCCGATACTCTTAGCCTGCAGGCAGGAAGTTAGAGATCGCAAGGGAGCGCTCAGTGTCTTCAGGACAAGATTTCGGTGCAAATGATTGGCTCGTAGAAGAAATGTACGAGCGATATCAAGCAGATCAATCTTCGGTACCTGCAGAGTGGGTGACCTACTTCCTGTCCGAGCAAAAAAAGAACAATGCTGTGGCAGGGGTTCCACAACAAGGTGTGAATGTAGGCGGTGTCGCTCTACCCTCAACTCCTCCAACACCAAAGCCAGTTGTTGCGCCAAATATTCAGATGTCAGGGGTTCCAGCTCAACCAGTCAATCCCGTTGTTGCTCCAACTCCAGTGCAGACTCAACCAGTAGTCCGTGAAGTTGCCGCATCTCCTTCGACTCCCGCACAGGCAGATGTTAAGCCGGCTCCAACTTTGACAACACCAAGCGCCGCAACAATGGAACCACTTCGTGGTGTTGCAGGACGCGTTGTGCAATCAATGGAGGCATCACTCACTGTTCCAACAGCGACATCTGTTCGTGCAATTCCTGCGAAGTTAATGATTGATAATCGCATCGTTATTAATAACCATCTTGCTCGCGGCCGCGGTGGAAAAGTTTCATTTACCCACATCATCGCTTACGCAATGATCAAGGCGATGCGTCAGATGCCTGAGATGAATGCTTTCTTCGGCGAGCTCGATGGAAAGCCAGCTGTTGGACATCCTCAACATATCAACCTCGGTATCGCAATCGACTTGGCTAAACCTGATGGAACACGTCAGCTCTTAGTTCCATCTATTAAAGGTTGTGAAGCACTTGATTTTGGTCAGTTCTGGGTTTCATATGAAGCAACTGTTAAAAAGGCTCGCACCGGAACTCTGACCGTCGAAGATTACGCAGGAACAACAGTTTCCCTCACAAATCCAGGCACAATCGGAACAGTTCACTCTGTTCCACGTCTGGTGCAGGGTCAAGGCTTGATCATCGGCGTTGGCGCGATGGATTACCCAGCAGAATTTCAAGGTGCATCTGAATCAACGCTTGCACGCCTTGCAATTAGCAAGATTCTTACACTGACAAGCACATACGATCACCGCGTCATTCAAGGTGCGCAATCTGGTGATTTCCTTCGCCGCATTCACGAACTCTTACTTGGTGCCGAAGGTTTCTATGATGAAATCTTTACCGCCCTTCGTATTCCATACGAGCCAATTCGATGGGCTCCAGATTTCGCTGTTACCAAAGATTCAGAGATTGATAAGACTGCACGCGTTCAGCAATTAATTGCGGCATATCGAACCTGGGGTCATCTCATGGCAGATATTGATCCACTGGTATATCGCCAACGAATACATCCAGATTTAGATGTTCAGACTCACGGCCTTACTTTGTGGGATCTCGATCGTGAATTTGCAACTGGTGGTTTCGGTGGAAAGGCATTCCTTCCACTTCGTAAAATTCTTGGACTCCTCCGTGATTCATATTGCCGTTCAATCGGTACTGAATATATGCACATTTCAAATCCGGTAGAACGTCAGTGGTTCCAAGAGCACCTCGAAATGAAGTCAGATCGAGTAGATCGTGATGAACAGCTTCGTATTTTGCGTAAGCTCAATAGCGCTGAGGCATTTGAATCTTTCTTGCAGACAAAGTTTGTGGGACAGAAGCGCTTCTCTCTCGAAGGTGGCGAATCAGTTATTCCATTGACTGATGCAATTGTCTCAGCAGCTGCAGAGCGCGGACTTGATGAAGTATGTATCGGAATGCCGCACCGCGGACGACTTAACATGCTGGCAAATATTGCAGGTAAGTCATCAGGACAAATTTTCCAGGAGTTCCAGGGACATTATGCAGAGAATGAGGTCCATGGCTCTGGCGATGTGAAGTACCACTTAGGAACTGAAGGTGTATTCACTGCAGCATCTGGTGCGAAGACAAAGATTTACTTGGCTGCAAATCCATCACACCTTGAGGCAGTTAACCCAGTACTTGAAGGAATCGTTCGCGCAAAGCAGGATCGCCTCAACACAAAGGGTGCCTACTCAGTGCTTCCGATCTTGATGCATGGTGATGCATCTTTTGCTGGCCAGGGCGTCAATATGGAAACTCTCCAACTTTCAGGCCTTGCGGGCTATCGCACTGGCGGAACGATTCACGTCGTAATCAATAACCAGGTTGGATTTACAACTTCACCACATGCATCACGTACTGCGAGATATTCAACAGATATCGCAAAGATGATTGAAGCTCCGGTATTCCACGTCAATGGTGATGATCCGGAGGCATGTGTGCGTGTTGCACGTCTTGCATTTGAATACCGTCAAGAATTTAAGAAAGATGTAGTCATCGACATGGTTTGCTACCGTCGTCGTGGACATAATGAAGGTGACGAACCAGCTTTCACACAGCCATTGATGTACAAGTTGATTGGTGCAAAGCGCACTACACGTACTCTCTACTCTGAGGCACTTGTTGGTCGCGGTGACATCACACCTGAAGAAGCGCAACAAGTTCAGGCAGAATATCAAGCAGAGCTTGAAGCAGTATTTGCAGCAGTTGCAAATCACGAACCAGAGCACGATCCAAACTTCAAGGCACCTGTTGCCCCTTCAGCCGAGGCGATTGCTACTTCAATCACCGAGCCACTCGCTCGTGAAATTGCAGCAACTCAAATTGCAACGCCAGAAGGATTTACTCTCCACCCAAAGATGGCGCCACAGTTGGCAAAGCGTCCAGAGATGCTCAACGATGGAACTATCGATTGGGCGATGGGCGAACTTCTCGCCTTTGGTTCAATCTTGAAGGATGGCCATCCAATTCGTTTGGCTGGACAAGATTCTCGTCGCGGAACATTCTCAAACCGCCATGCAGTTATCGTTGATGCCGAGAATGCAAATGAGTGGACCCCGCTTCGCTCGATGATTCAAGATGAAAATCAATTCTTCGTCATCGACTCATTACTGAGTGAGTACGCTGCAATGGGCTTTGAATACGGTTATTCAGTAGTTCGCCCAGAGGCGCTCGTCATGTGGGAAGGCCAATTTGGTGACTTCTCAAATGGTGCTCAAACAATCGTTGATGAATTTATCTCTTCAGCACTTCAAAAGTGGGGCGAGCGTTCATCGCTAGTTCTACTTCTTCCACACGGCTATGAAGGGCAAGGGCCAGATCACTCATCAGCACGTATCGAGCGTTACCTACAGCTCTGTGCTGAAAATAATATGACTGTCGCTCAGCCATCATCACCTGCTTCTTACTTCCACTTGTTGCGTTGGCATGTTGCAAACCCAACACGTCGTCCGATGGTTGTCTTTACTCCTAAGTCAATGTTGCGCCTCAAGGCTGCAGCATCTCAGCTCAGTGATTTCACAAGCGGAACATTCCGTCCGGTTATTGGTGATGACAAAGTTCAGAACGCTTCACGTTTAATCTTCTGCTCTGGAAAGATTTATCACGACCTAGTTGCAGAGCGCGAAAAATTGGGTGAGAACACAACTGCGATTGTTCGAGTTGAACTTCTCTATCCTCTTCCAATCGATGCAATGCGTGAAGAAGCGGCAAAGCATCCCAATGCGACTCTTCTCTGGGTTCAGGATGAGCCAGCAAATCAGGGTCCATGGCCACATATTGCTCTGCGCACATCTGAATCACTGGGCGGAATTTCAATTAGTGATCGAGTATTCCGTCGAGTATCACGTCGTTCTACTGCATCTCCGGCAACTGGAAATCACCACTTGCACGAGGAAGAGTTGAAGGCGTTGTTGCAAGAAGCATTTACTCGATAAAACTGAGTAACTACTTTTTGCCTTTACGAACTCTCGATATCACCTTTGCCTGAACGCAGGCGACGGGTAACCATCCCCATTCGCGAGAATCTGTTCCTTCTGGGTTGTCGCTTAAAAGAAAAATCTGATTTGTCTCTTCTCGCACTTCACTGATGCGCTTTACATAGAAGATGCCTGGATACTCGGGGCGTTCTACGACAACGACATCGCCGATAGTGACGCGATTGCCAAAGATGTTGCCAAGTACCTTCATCGGGCTATATCCGGTATCCCGAAGGGCAAAGCCACTCCACTGCGCCATGAGCCAATCACCTGGCGCATATGTTGGCTGCATAGATTCGCCCTCAACGAGGACGGTGGAGTACTTGCTCATAAGGTGCAGTCTAGGCAAGGCTCGACTAATCTTTGAACCATGAGAAACCTACTAACTTCAGTATTTACACCAAAGACAACTGTCCTTGCTCACTGCGATCTACCTTGTGGCGTCTATGACCCAGCACAGGCTCGCATTGAAGCTCTCTCTGTAAAGGCATGCATGGAGAAGTACGCAGCTAATATAGATGTTGATTTCCGTTCACGTTCTGTTGCAATCAAAGAAGAGCGTTCACATGCAGTGAAGGATCACCTCTGGGTGCTCTGGACTGACTACTTCAAGGCCCCACACTTCGAGAAGTACCCACAGCTTCACACTCTCTTCAATGAGGCGACAAAACTTGCTGGTGCTGCTGGAACAAAGGGCACTCAGGATGTTGCAGTTGCAGATTCATTGATCGCAAAGATCGATGAGATTGCAGCGATTTTCTGGGAGACAAAGAAGGCTTAATTAATTTTTTAATAGCGATTGAGCGGCAGTGCGAGCGAGGAAAGTTACTCGCTCCACTGTCGCTCTTTTTATTTCAGCTTGCGCAATATGGCGCTCACCTTCATAGACATCACATTCAAAAACTAATTCGCGACCTTCGATATTGGTGCAACGTGCATTTGCGCGAAGTTCATCGCCGACCTGAGCCGATGCAAGTAATTCAATAGATGTTGAGAGTAAGAAAGTAGTCTCTCCATTATCAAGATATTCGCTAAGGGCTGCAATCGTCGCAGACTCCATCATGTGTAAGAGGTGAGATGTCGCGATCACTGGAAGTTCTGAAAGCCCCATTACTAGTGCAGTATCACCAGGTCGAACTGTCATGACAGAGAAGCCAACAGCTCCTAGAACCTCCTCAGCCGGTTTCACTCTTACTGCTCACCATCATCATCGATAAAATGCTGAATATGTGTCTGCTCAATCTGAATTTCCCGATGCTCGATATTTCCGTATTCATCAATTTCAATGGAAATCTCGGTCATGCTGAATTGTGTAACGACCTCGGTAGAGCCAGCCATTTGCGCACGTAATTGACGATGAATCGCCTCGTGTAAATCTTCTGGGGCACGTTCATTGCATGAACGGCGCAGTGTCTCTTGTAGCAAATCATGCATTGCCCGCTCATGAGCAATTTCTGCGGTGCAAGGAAGACAGGAGCTAATGTGCTCTTCGATTGCAGATCGCTGAGGCAACTGCTCGAGCTCACCTTCGATAATAAATATCACTGATGAGAGAACGTCACCACATTGAATTTCAATAAAACTCATGGCCGCTCTCCCTTCGTCGCCTTCTTGGAAGTTTCAACAGAGTAGCCAAGTTCTTTTGCATAATCTGAAAGCTTTTCTCGGAGTTGCTTGCGGCCGCGACTCAATCGTGACATCACGGTTCCGGCAGGAATTCCGATAATCTCGGCGATCTCTTTATAGGAAAAGCCTTCGACATCTGCAAGATAGACAACCATTCGAAAATCTTCTGGAATCTCATGGAGTGCACGCTTGATATCGCTATCAGGAAGATTCTCGAGCGCCTCTGCCTCCGCAGACTTTCCAAGATCGCTTGTATGCGATTGCGCCTGCGCGAGTTGCCAATCCTCTAATTCAGCTTGCGCAATTTGTGGACGTCGCTGATCTTTCCGATAGGTATTGATAAAAGTTGTAGTAAGGACTCGGTATAGCCAGGCACGAAGGTTGGTCCCATCTTCGTATTGGTGAAAAGAGGTGAACGCTTTGAGATATGTATCTTGAACTAAATCGCGGGCATCTTCTGGATTTTTTGTGTAGCGAAGCGCCGCTGCATAGAGCTGATCGGTGAAGGCAAGCGCATCGCGCTCGAACCGAATCGTGCGATCGGCCGCGCTCTCGAGTACTAAATCCTTCGATGTCATTAATGCCATCCTAACCCGAGCGCCTTAAAAATCAACTAGAAAAGGGTCTGAGGTTCACCAAGTTCGATTTCGGAGATTAGCTCTGGCCCATTATTTGCAACGAGGTTTACTCGCGATGAGACCGGGCGGGTAATTAAGCCGGCGGCAGGATTTGCGTTCGCCATTAAACCTTGGAGCTTCTCTACCTCTCGGTTCTGCGGATCTAGCCACTCACTCCACCGATCACGTGCCATAAAAACTGGCATCCGACTATGAATGGTTGCTAATTCATCAATCGCTTCTCTCGTGATGATGGATGCGCTTTGAATGACTTCACCTTTCTCGCTCCGCCATGTACTGCAGATTCCGGCAATAGATAGTGGAGAGCCATCACGACTTGTGATGTAGAAAGGTTGTTTCGGTGGATATTTTCCAAGCGATGTAGCCCATTCGTAATAACCAGTTGCTGGAATTAAGCAGCGCGACGTTCTAAATGCATCGCGAAACGTTGGCTTCTCATGTATTGATTCGCTACGCGCATTAATTGCATGCGATTGCCCAGCACGTGCATCGACCATATTTTTCTGCCACGGCGCAATCAAGCCCCAGCTAGCGCTTTCGAGCGAGCCAGCTTTCACAATATAGATCTCATTTGTCGGTGCAATGTTCCAATTGAGCGGCAAGGTCGGCGACGAACTATCGTCAGTGAGATTAAAGAAGGCAACAATCTCTTCTTGGCTCTGAGCCATCGCAAATCTGCCGCACATAATGCGAATCGTATCGGGATGAGGCGAGGGTAGACTTGGCACATGACTTCACCGCATCCGCTCTGGGCCGCACCTTTTCGCGGTCCTTTGCCGGTAAATGCAACGGTCACGATTCCTGGTTCAAAATCAGTTACCAATCGGGCGCTCATACTTGCAGCTCAAGCCACCTCTCCATCGATTATTCGTAAGCCCCTCATCTCACGAGATTCAGAGTTAATGTCAGCTGGCCTCGTTGCGATGGGCGTTGCGATTGAAAATGGAAGCAACGCCTCTGGTGATTTTTGGAGAGTTACTCCAGGCAAACTCGCAGGTCCTGCATCAATAGATGTCGGCAATGCTGGAACCGTTATGCGCTTCTTGCCCCCATTAGCAGCACTTGCCCACGGTGATATTTCGTTCGATGGCGATCCGCGGAGTTATGAACGTCCACTGGGTCCTGTCATTAAAGCCTTAGAAGATCTTGGTATCGAGATAGAACACGATGGTCGTTATTCGTTGCCACTGGTAATGAAATCAAAGGGCAGTATTCCTGGCGGTGCGCTCACAATCGATGCGAGTGCATCGAGCCAATTCTTATCTGCACTTCTCTTGGTTGGACCAAGTATGAGTAATGGAATAACCGTTAAGCACTCTGGCGGCACACTTCCATCGATGCCTCATATTGAGATGACAGTGCAGATGCTCCGTGATTTTGGCGCGAAGGTCACAGTTGACTCCGCTGCACAGACATGGCGAGTCGAACCAGGTGAGTTACATGGAGTCGACTTAATTATCGAACCAGATCTATCAAATGCTGCACCTTTTATCTCGCTCGCAATGGTCTGTGGGGGTTCAATCACAATTACCGATTGGCCAGAGAAGACGACGCAACCTGGTGACCAGTTGCGAGAGATTTTTGCTGCGATGGGTTCGACCGTCGAATTTGTCGAAGGCGGATTAAAAGTTACCGGAGGAGCGAAAATTCATGGAATCGATATTGATCTCCATGACGTCGGCGAACTCACGCCTTCGATTGCAGCGCTAGCCGCTCTGGCAGATTCACCATCACACCTGCGCGGCATCGGCCATCTTCGTTTACATGAGACTGATCGACTTGCAGCGCTGACTCGTGAGATTAATGCAATCGGTGGATCTGTTACTGAAGAAGAGACTGCTCTTCACGTCAATCCGCAGCCACTACATGCCGGTGTTTTTCACACTTATGATGATCATCGTTTAGCAACAGCTGGAGCGGTAATCGGTCTCATTGTTGAAGGTATCGAGGTCGAAAACATTGCAACCACACGAAAAACTCTCACCGACTTCCCTGGCCTCTGGAAGAGCCTCCTCCACTAAATGGTGAATTGCGCATGAGTCCACGCGAATACGACGAATCTGATGTTCGCATCAGGCCCACACGTACAACGCGCCGCCGCAGCAAGGATCGACCATCTCACAGCGATTCACATACCGCACTCGTAATCTCTGTCGATAGAGGGCGAAGTGGTTGCGTTCTTGAAGATGGCCCAAATGCAGGTCAACTCGTTGTTGCGATGAAAGCCCGTGAACTTGGTCCTAAATCAGTTGTCGTTGGCGACTCAGTTGAAATTGTTGGAGATACATCAGGAGATGAAGGCACTCTCGCTCGAATTGTTAAGGTCAATGATCGCGTAAATTCACTCAGTCGAACAGTTGATGATGCGGCGAAGCTGGAACGTACAATTGTTGCGAACATTGATCAACTTCTAATTGTTGTTGCGTCAGCAAATCCCGAGCCACGTCGTGGACTCATTGATCGATTTCTAGTGAGTGCATTTATTGAGAAGATTCACCCCATCATCGTTGTGACAAAGATTGATGTTGCACCAATTCCAGATTTCATGGAGAAGTATGCAGCCCTCGGTGTTGAAATCATGACTACCTCATCAAAGGTTGCTGATCGTCCAGAACAAGTGAGCGAGATTGCAAAAGTTCTCAAAGATAAAGTCTCGGTCCTTGTTGGCCACTCAGGTGTAGGTAAATCAACGTTGATTAATGATCTTGTCCCTGAGGCAGATCGCCTCACAGGTGATGTCAACGATGTCACTGGTCGCGGCCGACATACCTCTTCCAGCGCTATCGCCCTTGAACTTCCCGCAGGTGGATGGATTATCGATACTCCAGGAATTCGAGCATTCGGTTTAGCCCACCGTGATCCACGTGAAATTGTGGAAGCGTTTCCCGACCTGGCTGAAGTGGCATCAACATGTATGTCTCATTGCTCACACGCTGAAGAATCATGTGCACTCAATAGCTGGATAAATGCAGATTCTGCCCATGCGGAGGAGCGTCAATTACGCGTTGAAAGTTTACGTTCGCTCTTAGATGTAAAGAGTTACGTAGACTTAGGGCATGAGCAGTAGCCCAGAGAAGTTCAGCCACGGTGAGGACCTCACTCTCGCGCATCGCCTCGCCGATGCCGCCGATGCAATTACTTTAAAGCGCTACCAAGCTATCGATCTGACAGTCACAACTAAGCCCGACAACACCCCAGTAACAGATGCCGATAAATCTTCAGAAGAAGCTATCCGTGCACTCTTACATGCACATCGCCCTGATGATGGAATTGTTGGCGAAGAGTTCGGCAACGAGGGCTCCGATAAGAATAGATATTGGGTAATTGATCCGATTGATGGAACTAAGAATTTTCTCCGTGGCGTTCCAACGTGGGCAACACTAATTGCATTAGTCGAACGAGTTGAAGATGGTTCTCAGCGCACGGTAGTCAGCGTTGTCAGTGCACCTGCGCTCTTTCGCAGATGGTCCGCGCACTTAGGTGGCGGCGCATTTGTCACCATCAATCGTGAGACCACAAAGCGAATTCATGTATCTGGCGTATCTCGAATCGAAGATGCCTCAATCTCCTACTCGGATTTTCTTGGTTGGGGCGAGATGCTCGAGCCATTTAACGCACTTCTTAAGAAGGCATGGCGCACTCGTGGTTACGGTGATTTCTGGTCGCATATGTTGGTTGCAGAAGGTGCACTTGAAGTTGCGGCCGAACCGGTGTTGGCGCTCTGGGATATGGCAGCGCTCGATCTTATTGTTACCGAGGCCGGTGGAGTCTTCTCCAATACGACAGGAGTTAAGGGTCCTCATGGCGGTAATGGACTCTCGACAAATGCAGCGCTACATAACTTCGTTGTTGATGCACTTGAACCTGGTGTGATTGGAGCATAAAGGGCGATGGAAAATTCTCTCCTTGTTCCGCAAACTTTTGCCGTCACTGGCATGACCTGTAGCTCTTGTGTAAACACAATCGAACGTACACTCAACGAAATACCCGGAGTAAGCGCCTCAGTAAATTTCGCATCAGAGACTGTCCATGTAGTTGCGCCATCTCAAATCAAAGCAGAGGTGATTATTAAGGCGGTTAAGTCGGCTGGCTATAGCGCAACATTGCTTAATGATCAGCGAGACCCTGCATTGCATCGTAAGGGTGCTGCACGCGCGCTGATATTTGCCATTATCTTTGCGGTACCAACAATTGCAATTTCAATGGTGGCGTCATGGAATCAATCAATCGGTGATTGGCTCTTTAACTACTTTATCTCGCACGGCTGGAGCGTTCCACCTCATGGCGATATGCACTTTGCATCTTGGTTAGCTTTGGCGCTTACTACGCCATTGATTTTCATAGTTGCATTTCCTATTCATCGAGCAGCGCTACGAAACTTCTTCCATCCGACAATGGATTCGCTGATATCGCTCGGATCTTTGACTGCATATGGCTGGTCAATCTATTCAACATATTCAGGAAATGGCGAGGTCTATACAGAGGTCGCAGCCGGAGTACTCCTCTTCGTCATTCTTGGACGGTACCTAGAGGCTCGCGCAAAGCGAAGTGCCAGCACTGCGCTCTCCACGTTATTAGCGCTCGGCGAGAAGGAAGTGACTGTTCTACGTAATGGGAGTGAAGTTCTCATTCCTATTTCACATCTCAGCGTCGGAGATGAGTTTGTTGTAAAACCTGGCGCGCGTATTGCAACCGATGGCGTTGTGATTTCAGGTATCTCCGCCGTTGATAACTCATTTATTACCGGTGAAGCGCTCCCGATTGAGATCGCTCCAGGTGCACGAGTTATCGGCTCAGCCCTGAATAACAATGGACGCATTATTGTGCGAGCTACCCGAGTTGGTAGCGATACCGAGATGGCTCGCATTACCTCTATGGTTGTAACCGCACAAGGAAGTAAGTCTCCAATTCAACAGGGGGCAGATAAAATTGCTGCTTACTTTGTTCCGACGGTGACGCTACTCGCTATTGGTACATATCTCTATTGGTACTACCTCGGCGACAAAACTCTTACCTTCTCTATCTCGACCGCAATCACAGTATTGGTGATTGCATGCCCA
>CAJBMC010000115.1 GCA_903954055.1 uncultured Actinomycetes bacterium
AAAGGAATCAAAATGAAGCCAGAGATTCACCCAGAATATAAAGAGACCCAGGTAACTTGTGGTTGCGGCGAAAAGTTCTTAACTCGCTCAACAGTTGCTAGCGGATCTATCTACGTTGAAGAGTGTTCTGTCTGCCACCCGTTCTACACAGGTAAGCAGCGCATCCTTGATACTGGTGGACGCGTCGCTAAGTTCGAAGAGCGTTTCGGTAAGAAGTAGCTTTTTTAAAGAGACCGTTGTCGCAACCCTTAATCCGGTTGCGACGCGGTCTTTTTTATTTCTTGAGCCAGAACTTTGTTCGCATTAAATACGAATGCAATTAAGGCAATTAAGGCAATTAAGGTAATTAAGGTAATTAAGGAAGGAGTCGTCAGATGAGCGATGATCGCTTTGCATCCGCACATGAGATGGTGCGTGAATACCAAGAGCTTGAAAAGCTGATGGCTGACCCTTCTATCCATGAGGACCAGAACAATGCACGCAAACTGGGTCGTCGTTATGCCCAGCTTGGTCCAGTTGTTGCCGGCTTTAACGCGTGGAAGAACGCTAATGATGATCTCGCTGCAGCGCGCGAGATGGCATCCGAAGATCCAGATTTTGTAGCAGAGATTCCAGCGATGGAATCAACGGTGGCAGCTGCCGCTGAGAAGCTTGAAGAACTCCTCTTGCCACGCGACCCTAACGATGATCGCGATGTCATCATGGAAGTTAAAGCTGGTGCAGGTGGCGACGAATCCGCGCTCTTTGCCGGTGATTTAGTTCGCATGTATCAGCGCTATGCAGAGAAGCACAATTGGAAGGTTGAAATCATCGACCTCACCGATGCTGATCTCGGTGGATATAAAGATATTTCGATGGCGATTAAATCTAAGGGCACGCCTCAACCTGGTGAATCTCCCTATGCACGACTCAAATTTGAAGGTGGAGTGCACCGTGTGCAACGTGTTCCGGAGACAGAGAGTCAGGGTCGCATCCACACATCTGCCGCTGGTGTCTTGATTCTGCCGGAAGCAGAAGAGGTTGATGTCGAACTCAATATGAACGATGTGCGTGTGGATGTCTACCGCTCATCAGGACCTGGCGGACAATCTGTGAACACCACCGACTCAGCGGTGCGATTAACACATGGACCAACCGGAATCGTTGTCTCATGTCAGAATGAAAAATCTCAGCTTCAAAATAAGGAGTCAGCGCTTCGAATTTTGCGCGCTCGCTTGTTGGCACATGCGCAAGAGCAGGCAGATGCAGCAGCAGCTGCCGAACGTAAAAGCCAGGTTCGTACAGTCGATCGCTCCGAGCGAATTCGTACCTACAACTTTCCCGAAAACCGCCTCAGCGATCATCGCGTAAATTACAAATCTAATAATTTAGATGCAGTCCTCAATGGCGAGCTCGATGATGTTATTCAAGCCTTACTCGATGCCGATAAGGCAGCAAAGCTCTCTGCGACAAGTTAATTCGCGCCATGAAGCTGAGTTCACTATGGATTTAACATTTAAAGAATTCTTACGCAGCGGAAAAGAACAATTAACGGCAGCAGGTTTTCCAGCGGTTGATGCAGAACATCTACTTGCACATGTTCTAGGTATTTCTCGGATGGATCTCCACAATCCTTTGATGGTTGAAAACGCCATCACCGCAATCGGCGATACAACAATAATCGAAGAGAACTTTTGGAAAATACTCGATCGTCGATGTGCACATGAGCCGCTGCAATATCTCACCGGTATCGCCTATTTCAGATATATAGAACTCGAAGTTGGCCCAGGTGTATTGGTGCCCCGCCCAGAGAGCGAACTTCTCGTAGAAGCAGTTTTAAAGAATATTGCGTCAAGAAGTGGCGCCGTCAGTGTCGTTGACCTCGGGGCTGGTTCAGGGGCTCTTGCGCTTTCCATCGCAACGGAAGCGCCCAATGCTCACCTCATCGCGGTTGAGAAAGATGGCGCGGCAGTTGAATGGCTCCGCAAAAATGTTGCTCGAATTTCTGAGGATGTGCGAATTCTTCACTCCGACGTTGCAGATGCCCTTGATGGCGTGAAGTGCGACATTGTTATTGCGAATCCGCCATATATTCCAGATGAACAAGAACTTCCCAAGGATGTGGCAGAGCATGAGCCGGCGGTCGCTCTCTTCGGTGGTCCTGACGGTATGGAGATTCCACGTATATTTATTGATGCTGCTGAACGTTTATTAAAAACTGGCGGATTCCTCGCAATTGAACATCATGAATCTCAAGGGATAGCTATTGCTGAGGCGATGAGTTCCGGATTTGAAAAGATTTCATTACATCGCGATCTGGTAGACCGTCCTCGATTTACAACTGGCATCAAGAGATAATCGAACCATGGAGAGAATTAATCTACGCGAAGGTGATATTAGAGATCACGTTGCGATTGCTGCAAAGGGAATTCGTGATGGATACATCATCTGCGCACCGCTTGAGCATGGATATGTTCTCCTCGCTGATGCATTCTCTGAATTTGCAGTGCGCTCTATGCATGTACTACGCGGAGATGCCTTAGGTGTAGCTGCGCAGGTACTCATTCACTCGGGCGAAACAATCACTGGGTTATCGCGCGATATCACCGACGATGCGAGTGCTCTAATGAAAAAATTTTGGCCGGGCCTCATTTCATTTAATCTCCGCCCCAATGTGGGGCTTCGCTGGGACCTCGGTGATAACCAATCACTCGATCGATTCAGTGTGCGCGTTCCAGATTCAGAATTTATTTCGGCGCTGCTCAAGGAAACTGGCCCCCTGGCGTCGGCGAGTGCGGCACGCGTCGGCCAGAAGCCAGCTTTGAGCACTGACAATATCTTTCTGCTCGAATCAGATATCGCTGTGATGTGCGATGCCGGCCAACTCAGTGAAGGGCCAGCTACAACAATTATCGAATCAGATAGCAATGGAATGACCATTATTCGAGAAGGTGCCATCTCACGTGAGCAGCTTGCGGCGGTTGTTCCTGCGCTAAAGCCGGACCAGCCAATAGAGTAAGCGCATGTCCAATACCTTCTATGGCCCAGATTTCGAACTCCTTACCCAACAGGATCCTGCAATTGCCGCCGTCCTCCTTTCAGAGCTCAAGCGCCAGCAGACCAATCTTCAATTAATCGCATCTGAGAACTTCACCTCTCGCGCTGTCTTAGCTGCGCTCGGTTCAACGCTCTCCAATAAATATGCTGAGGGTTATCCAGGTAAGCGCTACTACGGCGGTTGCGAAGAGGTTGATATCGCAGAGAACATCGCGATCGATCGCGCCAAGTCTCTCTTCGGAGCAGATCATGCAAATGTGCAACCACACTCAGGTGCCAGCGCTAACGTCGCGGTCTATCAAGCATTTACCAAGCCTGGAGATACCGTCCTTGCGATGTCACTTCCACATGGTGGCCACCTGACTCATGGTTCTAAGGTCAACTTCTCAGGTAAGTGGTTCAACATCGTCTCTTACGGTGTGCGTCAAGATAATGAGCTCATCGATTATGACGAGCTCCGTGATCTCGCAATTGCCAATAAGCCAAAGATGATTTGTACTGGAGCAACTGCCTATCCATCACTGATTGATTTTGAAAAAGTTCGTGCAATCTGTGATGAAGTTGGAGCAATCATGTGGGTTGATGCTGCGCACTTCATCGGACTTGTTGCAGGTAAGGCAATTCCTTCACCAGTTCCATATGCAGATGTAGTCTCATTTACAACTCACAAAGTTTTACGTGGTCCGCGCGGCGGAATGATTCTGACAAAGGCAGAGCATGCAGCTGCGATTGATAAAGCAGTATTTCCTGGAATGCAAGGCGGACCAATCATGTCTGCAGTTGCGGGCAAGGCTGTTGCGCTCGCTGAGTGTGCGACTCCGGCATATCAAAAGTATGCAAAAGATGTCATCGTTAATGCACAATCATTGGCGACAGCTCTTGAAGCCGAGGGAATGCGAGCAGTTTCAGGTGGAACACAAACTCACCTCGCTCTGATTGATATTCGATCCACCGGCGTTAACGGCAAGGTTGCCGACGAACGATGCGGCGCTGCTGGAATTGTTCTCAACAAAAATTCAATTCCTTTTGATCCAGAGGCGCCATCAGTGACATCCGGAATTCGCGTCGGTACTCCTGCGACTACAACGCAAGGTATGGGCGTCAATGAGATGAAGACAATCGCTTCATTGATTTCACGCGCTATTAAGAGCGAAGATGCTGCCGCTCACGCTGCCATCAAATCCGAGGTACACGCTCTCACTGCACAATTTCCTATCTACCAGGCGTAAACCAGAGCTATGCGCGAGTATTTAGTAACTCTCCTTCTCGCTGCATCGATTTGTTACGTCGTCACTCCCTATGTTCGCCAATGGGCGATTCGTTTCGGAGTAGTAGGAAAGATTCGCGAACGCGACATTCACACAACGCCAACACCTCGATGGGGTGGGCTTGCGATGTGGATTGGTATGGCAGTCACATACTTAATGGTTAATCACCTCTCGCTTGTAGGTAAATCTTTCACCCATGAGAGCATTGGAATTTTCTTAGCAGCAACATTTTTAGTATTGCTAGGAATGGTTGATGATCGCTTCGAACTCGATGCGCTGACAAAACTTGCCGGCCAAGCTATGGCAGCAGGAATTTTATTGATGTACGGAGTTCAGATTTTCTGGTTACCGATAAATGGCGTGGTCTCTCTTCCAGCAAGTATTGGGCAACTTCTCACAATTGTGATCGTCCTCGTCACCATCAATGCCGTCAACTTTATTGATGGACTTGATGGCTTGGCGGCCGGAATCGTTGCAATCTCTGGCGCCGCCTTCTTCGCCTTCGCATATTTACTTGCGGTCATCTACGGTTTTAGCCGCGCCGGTTCTCCATCTCTTATCACCGCAATCATTATTGGTGTCTGTATTGGCTTCTTGCCCCATAACGCTTATCCGGCAAGAATTTTTATGGGCGACTCTGGATCAATGTTGTTAGGTCTGCTCTTAGCTGCATCTGCAATTACTTTAACTGGGCAGATTGATCCCAATGCGATTTCTGCCGAGAAACTCGGCCCAACCTTGCTTCCGTTGGCGCTGCCATTAGCGGTTCTTGCTCTGCCGCTGATTGATTTATTCTCAGCAATCATCCGGCGTCTGCGTGCAGGTAAGTCTCCATTTGCATCAGATAAAGAACATATTCATCACCGCATCATGCGCTCTGGAAATTCACAGGCCCGTACCGCACTGATTATGTATCTCTGGACCGCGACGATTGCATTTCCGGTTTCGATCTCAGCATTTACTCCAATCTGGGTCGCGGTGATTGTTTTCGCTGCGATGCTCGCATTCACTCTTTCTTTTCAAAGAGTGCGTCCTGAATTAAAGAAGAGAGAGATGAGCGAGTCACATCTATGAGTAGCGAGCGCGAACTCTTACGCGGTGCGTTAATTCCGACTCTGATCGTTGGCACGCTCTCGCTTATTGCATCATCAATTCTTAAGGGTCTCCCTGGATTTTTTGGGGCTCTCTTGGCGCAAGCAATTGTGCTGATCTTCTTCGCCGCCCACTTAGTAGTGGCCCGTATGACTCGAGATGCCGATCCGATGACGACGATGGCGCTAGCAATGGCCTCATATTTCATCAAGCTCTTTATCTTCGGCGGCTTCTTATTAGCGGTGACCCACCTCGTCCCCGTTGCGAACTGCAACCGAACAGCCTTTGGAATAAGCGCAATCCTTGCTACCTTTGCCTGGCTTGGGGGAGAGATAGCGACTTATCTCAAGCTAAAAACTCATCTACAATTGCCACCGCAATAAAGAGAGCATTCACCCGAGTATTAATCCAGAGTATTAATAAGGAGCAACGATGGCGCGCAGTAATGAAGCTGATGCATATTGGTCAATCTTCGGTTACCTCGTTTCAGGTCTCCTCTTCTGGGGCGGCGTTGGGTATTTCGCATCACGCTTCTTCGATAAGCCATACCTGACCTTGGTCGGCCTCTTACTTGGAATCACCGGCGCGATCTACCTGATCTGGCTTCGCTTCGGCCGCCAGTAGCTTCATTCACAGGCTCCCACTAGCGCCCCCTCAAGCACACCTTGAGGGTGATACGCCACACAAAGGCGCTTTCGATTTAGATTTCTCAGGATAGGGCTCGACCCCCTAATCTTTGCCGTGACTCAAGGACGTGAATTGAGCTAATCAAATTGAGGGAGTTCAGGGTGAATAACCTGCATTTCAGCGGTGAAGGTTTTGTGCCACCAAGCACAAACGACTTCAACCTCCCTCCCATCTTTGAAAATATTGCATGGCTTACAAAGCCAGTGCTTCTCGTATTTCTCTCAGTAATTGTTGTCTCAATCTTTTTCGTTCTCTCTGCTCGCAAGGCGGCAGTTGTTCCATCAAAGCTGCAATTCGCCGGCGAAAGCATCTACTCATTTGTTCGTAACGATCTCGCGCGCGATGTTATCGGCCACGACTTTATGCGCTTTGTTCCATATCTCTTCACACTCTTTACCTTTGTTCTTACAAATAACATCTTCGGAATTGTGCCGCTCCTGCAATTCCCAGCGATGTCACATGTTGGTTTCCCATATGTACTCGCACTCTTCTCATTCTTTATCTTCCACTATGTTGGAATTCGCAAGCAGGGGTTAGGTAAGTACCTCAAAGAGATTGCATTTATGCCAGGTGTTCCAAAAGCTGTTTACATTCTCTTGACACCAATTGAAGTTGCAACCTTCTTCTTAGTTCGTCCGCTCACACTCTCTTTGCGTCTCTTCGCAAATATGTTTGCAGGCCACTTGCTTCTACTCGTCTTCATTATGGGTGGCGATTACATGCTCCATGATTCACATATGATCATGAAGGTCTTCGCTCCATTCTCATTTACCTTTGGAATCGTGCTCACATTCTTTGAGTTCATGGTCCAATGTCTCCAGGCGTACATCTTTACGCTGCTCACAGCTCTCTACATCGCCGGCGCCCTTGCCGACGAGCACTAAGAAGAAACACCAAACGAAAGGTAAGAAAAAATGACAGGCACACTCAACCTGGTCGGTTTTGGCCTATCAGCGATCGGTCCAGCTATTGCAACTGGAATGATCTTCGCTGCTTACATCAACGGCGTCGCACGTCAGCCTGAGGCTCGTAGCGTTCTCCAGCCAATCGCGTTCCTTGGATTCGCGCTTGCTGAAGCTCTCGCACTCTTCGGCCTCGTTCTCGCATTCGTTCTCTAATTCGTAAAGAATAAGCAGAGTAAATAATGCGCACATTTAATTTCGCTGCCGAGGCAGAGAAGGTCAATCCACTTATTCCGCATACAGCGGAACTCGTGGTGGGTGCAATTGCATTCACACTTCTCTTCCTTGTCTTGCGTAAAGCAGTCGTGCCAATGTTTGAAAAGGCATATGCGGCTCGCACTGAGGCGATTGAGGGCGGAATCAAGAAGGCTGAAAAGGCTCAACTTGATGCACAGCGCGCACTCACTCAGTACAACGAGCAGCTCTCTTCAGCTCAAGGTGAAGCTTCACGACTTCGCGAAGAAGCGCGCGTTCAAGGCGCAGCGATCCTCGAAGACCTTCGCACAAAGGCACAAGAAGAGGCTGCACGTATTACAGCTGCGGCACATGCATCAATTGAGGCAGAGCGTCAGCAAGCAATCACTTCACTTCGCAATGAAGTGGGTGCACTTGCAGTTGAACTCGCATCAAAGATTGTCGGAGAAGCTCTAGATGACCAGGCCCGTCAATCACGCATCGTCGATCGCTTTATCGAAGATCTCGAGAAGTCTAAGTAAGGAAGAGATATGAGAATTCACTTAGGAGGAAGTAGCCGTCAGTCACTAGTGACTGCACGCGGACAGCTCGATGCTGCCGTCAAGGGCGTAACAGCTGCTTCTGCCTCAGAACTCTCATCAGAACTCTTCTTCGCTTCAGATGTCTTTGCAAAGAACACCTCACTCCGTCGCGCATTTGCTGACCCATCTCGCGATGTGGCTGCAAAGTCAGCGTTGGTAAAGGATCTCTTCGGAAAGAACTTGGGAGCCGCAGCGGTATCGCTTCTCTCAAGCGTTTCAACTCTTCGCTGGTCTGCCGGTGGCGACATTGTTCACGTCCTCGAGCAGCTTGCAATTGAGGCTGAAGCATCAGCTGCAAATATCAACTCTGAACTCGACGTTGTCGAAGATCAATTCTTTGAACTCTCACGGACAATCGCTGAGAATTTTGAACTCCGCAAGGCGCTTGTCGGTTCAGGTACACCTGAGGCAAAGAGCGCACTTGTGACAGAGCTCCTCGCGAAGAAGGCATCTGCCTCAACCGTAAAGCTCGCAATTGCGCTGATCTCTAGCCTTCGCGGTCGTAGCATCGAAGCCGGCTTCGCTGACTATCTCTTTGGTCTAGCAAATCGCCGAAATCGTTTGATTGCACTTGTCCGCGTTGCAACCGAAATCAGTGCAGCACAGAAGTCACGACTTGCAACCGCAATTGAAAAGCAGGTTGGCCAGCCAATCAGCATCAACGTGCAAGTCGATCCATCAATTATTGGTGGCGTTTCAATCAAGTTCGCAGATGATTTAGTAGATGGCAGTATTTCAAACCGACTCGCAAGTGCAGGACGCGCACTTGTTGGTCAAAACTAAAACAGGAAATAAAGGGGAAACTCATGGCAGAGCTCAAGATCCAACCGAATGAAATTCGGGATGCCTTAGCGAACTTCGTTAAGTCATATGATCCAGGCACCGCGGCTCGTGACGAAGTCGGAACTGTTAGCCAAGCTGGCGACGGTATCGCTCGCGTTGAAGGACTTCCTTCAACAATGGCGAACGAACTTCTTCAATTCGAGAACGGCACACTTGGACTCGCTCTCAACCTCGACGTTCGCGAGATCGGTGTTGTAATCCTCGGTGATTACGCTGGTATCGAAGAAGGAACATCAGTACGTCGTACCGGTGAAGTTCTCTCTGTTCCTGTCGGAGATGGCTTCCTTGGTCGCGTAGTAGATCCACTCGGTCGCCCAATTGATGGCAAGGGTGAGATCAAGGCAGATGCACGTCGTGCACTCGAACTTCAGGCACCTACAGTTGTACAGCGTCAACCTGTGAAGGAGCCTCTTGCAACAGGTATCAAGGCGATTGACTCGTTGACTGCTATTGGTCGCGGACAGCGTCAGTTGATTATTGGTGACCGTCAGACTGGTAAGACAGCGGTTGCAATCGACACAATTATTAACCAGCGCGAAAACTGGCTCACCGGCGATAAGAAGAAGCAGGTTAAGTGCATCTACGTCGCTATCGGTCAGAAGGGTTCAACGATCGCATCTGTTAAGGGTGCGCTCGAAGAAGCTGGCGCAATGGAGTACACAACAATCGTTGCATCTCCTGCATCAGACCCAGCAGGCTTTAAGTACCTTGCTCCTTACACCGGTTCTGCAATTGGTCAGCACTGGATGTACAACGGCGAGCACGTTCTTATCGTCTTTGATGATCTCTCGAAGCAGGCTGAGGCATATCGTTCAGTCTCACTTCTTCTCCGCCGTCCACCAGGACGTGAGGCATACCCAGGAGACGTCTTCTACTTACACTCACGTCTTCTCGAGCGTTGTGCAAAGCTCTCCGATGAACTCGGCGGCGGTTCTATGACTGGCCTTCCAATCATCGAAACAAAGGGAAATGACGTCTCGGCATTTATTCCTACCAACGTAATCTCTATTACCGATGGTCAGTGCTTCCTTGAGACAGACCTCTTTAACGCAGGCGTTCGCCCAGCGATTAACGTAGGTATCTCTGTTTCTCGCGTGGGTGGCTCTGCACAAACTAAGGCGATGAAGAAGATCGCTGGTCGTTTGCGTCTAGACCTCGCACAGTTCCGCGAACTCGAAGCATTCGCAGCTTTCGGTTCAGATCTTGATGCTGCATCAAAGTCACAGCTTGAGCGCGGTGCGCGAATGGTTGAACTTTTGAAGCAGGGTCAGTACTCACCATTTGCACTCGAAAAGCAGATTGCATCAATCTGGGCAGGAACAACGGGCAACCTTGATTCAATCCCAGTCCCTGATATTCGTCGCTTCGAAGCCGAGTTCATCGACTTCATCGCACGTGAGCGCAAGGATATTTTCTCAGTAATCTCAGAGACCAAGGTCCTCGAGGATGACACTGTGGCTAAGCTCCAATCTGCAATTGATGATTTCAAGAAGCAGTTCAAGTCATCAGCGGCACATGCTGTCAATGAAGCTGCAGCAGATGCTCTCGATAGTGAAGGTGCTGAAGCAATTACAAAGCATGTACCTCCAGCGGCGGTGAAGAACTAACTCATGGGTGCTCAACTCCGCATATATCGCCGACGGATGCGTTCCGTTAAAGCGACTAAGAAGATCACGAAGGCTATGGAGCTCATCTCTGCCTCTCGTATCGTCAAGGCGCAGCAACGTGTATCTGCATCGACCCCTTATGCAAATGAGTTAACACGCGCGGTATCTGCAGTTGCAACATTCTCATCAGTCGAGCATCCATTGACTACACCTCACGCTAATCCACGTCGCGCAGCAGTTTTGATTATCTCTGCCGACCGCGGAATGGCTGGCGCGTATTCAACAAATGCAATTAAGGAAGGCGAGCAGCTTGCAGCTCTCCTTCGCGAACGCGGTCTATCTGTCGCTAGCTACCTCGTTGGGCGCAAAGCAGTTAACTACTACAAGTTCCGCGATCGTCAGATTGCAGCATCTTGGACTGGTTTCTCAGATAACCCAACTTATGAAAATGCAAAGGAAGTTGCAGACACACTTCTTACCGCATTCCTTGAAGATTCAGTCGATGGCCAGGGCGTGGATGAAATCCATATTATCTTCACAACCTTTAAATCAATGCTGACACAAGAGGCGACAGCAAAGCGAATGATTCCACTTGAGGTCGTTGAATCTTCAACACCGGTGGATTCAGCGCTACTTCCACAATATGAATTCGAACCAAGTGCGGGAGAAGTTCTTGATGCGCTTCTTCCTCGCTACATTGAAGCTCGAATCTTCAATGCGATGCTGCAGTCAGCTGCCTCTGAGCATGCTGCCCGCCGCCGTGCAATGAAGTCAGCAACAGATAACGCCGAGGAGTTGATCAAGTCGCTTACACGTCTTGCTAACGCAGCTCGTCAGGCAGAAATTACCCAAGAGATCAGTGAAATTGTTGGCGGCGCAGATGCGTTGGCCTCAGCTAGTGCAGGGAGTGAATGATGTCAGCAACAGGTAAAGGCCGCGTAGCCCGAGTTATTGGACCGGTGGTGGATATTGAATTCCCCGCAGATTCAATGCCTTCGATCTTTAACGCCCTCCATGTAGAGACAACGATGAGCGGTACTACTCGTACCTTGACTCTTGAAGTTGCTCAGCACATCGGTGACAACCTCGTCCGCGCAATCTCAATGCAACCAACCGACGGAATGGTCCGTGGCGCTGAGGTAAGCGATACAGGTGCGCCAATCTCTGTACCAGTAGGCGATGTAACAAAGGGTCACGTCTTCAACACTCTCGGAGAGTCACTCGATGTTCCAACATCATCGCTAGATATCAAGGAGCGCTGGCCAATCCACCGCAACGCACCAGCGTTCGATCAGCTCGAGTCAAAGACCGAGATGTTTGAGACTGGTATCAAGGTTATTGACCTTCTCACACCATATGTAAAGGGCGGAAAGATCGGTCTCTTCGGTGGTGCAGGTGTAGGTAAGACTGTTCTTATCCAGGAGATGATTTATCGTGTAGCTGAAAACTTCGGTGGTGTATCTGTATTCGCCGGTGTTGGTGAGCGTACTCGTGAAGGTAACGACTTGTTCCTCGAAATGACTGAGACGGGCGTTATCAATAAGACCGCCTTGGTCTTCGGCCAGATGGATGAACCACCTGGAACACGTCTTCGAGTTGCGCTTTCAGCGTTGACGATGGCTGAGTACTTCCGCGATGTTCAGAAGCAGGACGTTCTCCTCTTCATCGATAACATCTTCCGCTTTACTCAGGCAGGTTCAGAGGTTTCAACACTTCTCGGACGTATGCCATCTGCTGTGGGTTACCAGCCAACACTTGCAGATGAAATGGGTCAGCTTCAGGAGCGCATCACATCAACACGTGGTCACTCAATTACATCGATGCAGGCAATTTACGTTCCTGCTGACGATATTACCGACCCAGCTCCACACACAACATTCGCCCACTTAGATGCGACAACTGTTCTCTCTCGTCCGATTTCAGAGCTCGGTATCTACCCAGCTGTGGATCCACTTGACTCAACATCTCGTATCCTCGATCCACGCTACATCGGTGAGCGCCACTTCAAGGTTGCTAACCGCATCAAGCAGATCTTGCAGCGCTACAAGGATCTTCAGGACATCATCGCTATCTTGGGTATCGATGAACTCTCAGAAGAAGATCGCATTCTTGTAGGTCGCGCACGTCGTATCCAGCGCTTCTTGTCACAGAACACATTCGTGGCGAAGGTCTTTACTGGTATCGACGGTTCATACGTCCCAATCAATGACACAATCGATGCATTCGAAGCTCTTGCGGATGGAAAGTACGACCACGTTCCAGAGCAGGCATTCTTCATGTGCGGTGGACTTGATGATGTAGAGCGCAACGCAGCTGAATTGGCAAAGAAGTAACGATGACACTTAACGTCGCACTTGTATCGCCAACAGAGCAGGTCTGGACCGGAGAAGCGAGCTTTGTTTCTGCTCGTACAACTGAGGGTGACCTCGGTGTTCTTCCTGGCCATACACCGCTCTTTGGCGTACTAGTCGATGGCTTGGTGAGCATCAAAGGTGTTGATGGATCTACTCAGGAATTTAACGTCCGCGGCGGATTCTTATCTGTCTCTAATGATCGCGTATCAATTCTGACTGAATCAGTTGTTTAATTAGTTTCAAATAAAAACCCCTCCAGATAACCCGGAGGGGTTTTTTAATGTGGAAATATCCTTAAGGAATCAAAACTCGAAACGTGTAACCACTGCCTACTTTTGATTCAATCTCCTTACGACCGCCTAGCTTTGAGACCCAAGCATCAATAACGACAGTGCCAGTGCCAGAACCATCTGTCTTTGCGCCTGGTCCATCATCT
>CAJBMC010000116.1 GCA_903954055.1 uncultured Actinomycetes bacterium
CATTCGCAACTGCTGGGTGATTGATAAAGCCAGGTGCGCCATTTACGTAACAAACGATACGCACAACCTGAACGATTGAATCTACTGGTGCTACGAGTTCTACCGCAGCGAGTGCATTGAGAGCACAGATCTCTGCAAGCTTATTCGCTTCGTCGGGAGTGATATCAGAGCCAACTTTGCCGGATGCAGCAATTGCTCCATCAACCATAGGAAGTTGTCCTGCAGTGAAGACAACATTGCCGGTGCGAACTGCTGGAACGTAGGCAGCAAGTGGCTTTGATGCAACCGGAAGCGCCAGGCCCTTCTCTGCAAGCTTTGCGCGAACATGTACTGACATTTATTTAACCTCGCGCTTCATATATGCAACGAGCTGTTCGCCACCTGGTGCCGGTACAACTTGTACGAGTTCCCAACCATCAGAACCCCAGGTATCAAGAATTTGCTTCGTTGCGTGTGACAAAAGTGGGACTGTTGCATATTCAAACTTCATTAGTTTCCTCCAGCGAGTGTTGACTTAACCAAAGATGAAACGAGTGATCCATCTGCCTTACCTGCAATGAGTGGCTTGATAGCGCCCATGACCTTGCCCATATCGGCAGGGCCGGCGGCACCAGTCTTTGCAACTGCATCAGTAATAATCTTCTTAATCTCATCCTCAGTTAACTGCGCAGGAAGATATTTAGCGATTACCTCGCCCTCTGCCTTTTCTTCGGCAGCTTTATCTTCACGTCCAGCTTTTCCAAATTCTTCAGCAGCTTCGCGGCGCTTCTTTGCCTCACGAGAGAGAACAGTGATGATCTCGTCATCGCTAAGAGTGCGTGCCTCTTTGCCGGCAACTTCCTCATTTGTAATAGCGGTAAGAACCATGCGGATAGTTCCAGATACAAGTTTGTTGCTGCTTCTAATCGCAGCAGTTAAATCTTCGTGAAGTGTCTCTTTTAATCCCACTTGTTTGGCGCTCCAGATTCTTCGAATTGTTCGGGTATATCTTCTCATGCCCCTGTAGCCTCTACTCCATGAGTTACGTGCTCCGCGAAGCTGAAATCCCGGTATTGCCAGAGGGCCATGCGCCGATTCGGATTCTTCACTTCTCAGATCTCCATCTGACACCACGTCGCAAGACCGAGATTGCTGATATCAAATCCTGGATTAAGTACTCCCCTGACCTTGTCATCAGCACAGGTGATTTCTTAGCTGACATGAAGGCGGTCCCGGTTGTCCTCGATGCGCTCGATGGATTGCTAGATATACCTGGGCTCTTTGTCTTTGGTTCTAATGATTACTTCGCACCAAAACCGAAGAATCCGTTGAAATACCTCCTTCCCGATCACGGCAAACGAGTTCACGGTGAAGATTTGCCGTGGCCAGAATTAGATCGCGGGTTACAAGCGCGCGGTTGGAAGAATCTCATCAAATCTCGAACAACTTTAAAAATTAATGACACTGTGATTGAGGCGCGTGGAACTGATGATGCCCATCTTGAATTTGATGACTATTCGCTTGTTGCGGGCGAAGCAGGAGATTGCGATCTTGCAATCGGCGTCACTCATGCACCATATCTAAGAATTATCGAAGCAATGAGCAACGATAAATTAGATGCGATTTTTGCCGGTCATACACATGGCGGTCAAATTCGACTTCCATGGCCGGGTGGATCAAAGGCGCTTACCACCAACTGCGATCTACCTAATTGGCGCGCACGGGGTTTAACGTATTTTGATGATGAGCCTTATCTGCATGTTTCAGCAGGTATGGGTACAAGTCCCTTTGCGAGAATTCGGTAGCTAGCCCACCAGAAGTTTCGCTGGTGACGTTAACTAGCCTTTTTTAGAAAGAGCTTCGATATCCGCATCGACCATAAGCTCTGCGAGCTCTTTCCAATGAGTCTTTGCCTTCCACCCAAATGCATCTGCTGCCTTTGATGGATCACCGATAAGTGCATCAACCTCTGTTGGACGGATGTACTTCTTATCTGTCTCAACATGATCTTCCCAGTTAAGCCCTGCGCGTGAGAATGATGCTTCTACGAAATCACGGACTGTTGCTCCAACACCGGTGGCAACAACATAATCAGATGGCTTATCTTGCTGAAGCATTAACCACATTGACTCGACATACTCTTTTGCATAACCCCAGTCACGCACTGCATCGAGATTGCCGAGAAATAACTTATCTTGCTGTCCTGCCTTGATGGCAGCAACTGCGCGCGTGATCTTGCGAGTAACGAAGGTTTCACCACGGCGTGGGGATTCGTGGTTAAAGAGGATTCCGTTGGTGGCATGCATTCCATAACCATCGCGATAGTTAACGGTGCACCAGTAGGCCATCAACTTTGCTGCTGCATATGGTGATTGTGGGCGGAACACTGAATTCTCATTTTGTGGTGGTGGAGTTGAACCAAAAAGTTCTGAGGTTGATGCCTGATAGAAACGAGTATCAATATCTGCGCTGCGGATCGCCTCAAGTAAGCCAACGGCGCCTACCGCATCGACCTGGCCGGTGTATTGAGGCATCGTGAAAGAGACCTGCACATGAGATTGCGCACCGAGGTTATAGACCTCAGTTGGCTTTACATCACGAATAAGGTTGGTAAGTCCAACGCCATCAATAAGATCACCGTAGTGAAGGAAGAGTTGTGGATTCTTATCGTGTGGATCTTGGTAGATGTGATCGATACGAGAGGTGTTAAAGGTTGATGAGCGACGGATAAGGCCGTGGACTTCATAACCTTTTGCAAGCACGAACTCTGCAAGGTATGAACCATCTTGACCGGTAACACCAGTAATGAGGGCTACTTTTCTACTCATCGTCGTACTTCTCCCTTAGCTGTTGCATCTTTATACCAAGCGATAGTTGATGCAATTCCATCGCGCAAAGAAATCTGTGGTGCCCATCCGAGCGCTTTCGCCTTAGATACATCGAGAACTTTACGAGGTGTTCCATCAGGCTTCGATGAATCCCACGCGAGTTCACCCTTAAATCCTGCAAGTTCAGCGACTAATTCAGCTAATTCCTTAATTGTGAGGTCTTCGCCAGTGCCGATATTTAAATGTTCTGATGAGTTGTAATTCTTACCGAGGTGGAGAACCGCTGCGGCTAAATCATCGACATGTAGGAACTCTCGCCTTGGTGACCCTGTTCCCCATAGCGTTTCAACCGGTGCGTTCTTTTGAGCTGCCTCAACGAAGCGGCGAATAAAGGCCGGCAAGACATGTGAGCCCTGCAATTCGAAGTTATCGTTGATGCCATATAAATTTGTTGGCATTAAAGATATCCAAGTGCGCCCATACTCTTTACGGAAAGATTTAATGAGTTCGATGCCGGCAATTTTTGCGACAGCATATGCAGAGTTGGTCTCTTCTAGCGGTCCAGTAAGGAGGTACTCCTCTTTAATAGGCTGCGCGCAATCTCGAGGGTAGATACAACTGGAACCTAAGAATATAAATTTCTCTACATCAGCAGCATGCGCTGCCTCCATCAAATTGCTTTGGATGCGAACGTTATCTGCCAAGAATTCGACCGGGAAAGAGTTATTCGCTCCGATGCCACCAACCTTGGCAGCAGCATCAACAATGAGCGATGGCTTTACATCCTTAATAAATTTAAAGGTGGCATCACGATCTAGGAGGTCAACCACTTTACGGCTGACCGGGATGACCTCTTCACCGGCTGATTGATACGCGCGGACGATGGCAGAACCGGCAAGGCCAGTGCCACCAGCGACCACGATTGTCATGTAGTTAGTCTACTTGGTGAATTCTGCAGCCAAGAGCTCTGCGATTTGCGCCGTGTTAAGTGCAGCTCCCTTACGCAAGTTATCTCCACATACAAATAAATCAATCGCCTTTGGATTATCTAGCGATTGGCGAACACGACCAACCCATGTTGGATCGGTTCCCACAACATCAGCAGGAGTTGGGAATTCCTTCTTCTCTGGATTGTCATAGAGAAGAACGCCCTCTGCCTTCTTCAGCGCATTCTGTGCTGCTTTACGAGTAACAACCTTTGAGAATGTTGCGTGGACAGTGAGTGAGTGAGTTGTAATCACTGGAACGCGAACACATGTTGCTGAGACTTTAAGTTTTGGCATGCCAAGAATCTTTCGGGATTCATTGCGAACTTTGAGCTCTTCTGATGAATAACCATCTTCTTTTAATGAACCTGCCCATGGGACAACATTCATTGCAAGTGGCGCTGGGAATGGACCAAGATCCGTAATGACCTTACGAAGATCCTTTGCAACAGATCCGAGATTCTTTCCCGCAACTTTTGAAATCTGATCGTGGAGCGCATCAATACCAGGCTGACCTGCTCCAGATGCTGCCTGATAAGAAGAGACAACAAGTTCTTTTAGACCAAACTTCTTATCGAGCGCTCCCATTGCAACAATCATTGAAAGAGTTGTGCAATTTGGATTAGAGATAATTCCCTTTGGGCGCTTCTTAATATCTTTTGGATTAACTTCTGGGACAACGAGCGGCACTTTCTTATCCATACGGAAAGCGCCAGAGTTATCGACTACTACTGCACCGCGGGCGGCAGCAATCGGCGCCCACTCCTCTGAAATCTCATCTGGGACATCGAACATGGCAATATCAATACCGTCGAATGCTTCAGGTGAAAGGGCAACGACTGTGAGCTCTTCGCCACGACAGATCAACTTCTTACCAGCGCTTCGTGCTGAAGCAATGAGACGAATTTCGCCGTAGACATTTTTACGTGTGCTTAAGATGTCGAGCATTACGGTGCCAACTGCACCGGTTGCACCAACGACAGCAAGTGATGGAAGCTTCTTCTTTTTACTCATCGTCCAGTACCTCCATATACAACAGCCTCGTTCTGATCTGAATCAAGGCCAAAAGCAGTGTGTGCAGCTTTCGCTGCGCGCTCGAGATCACTTTCGCGAACAATGACAGAGATGCGAATCTCTGAGGTCGAAATCATTTCGATATTTACGCCAGA
>CAJBMC010000117.1 GCA_903954055.1 uncultured Actinomycetes bacterium
ATATTGCGGGCTTCAGACATTGCGCCTGGAAAGAATGAGGCAATCTGGTTGAGCTCAGTATCGGTGGTAACTGTGAAGTGGGCTGTGTATTGATTCTTTGAAATCAAGACGTGAGATGTGTCGACGCCATGTCGGGTCAGCCATGCATCGTAATCAGCCCAATCTTTGCCTACAGCTGCAATCAAAATTGGATTGAGGCCAAGATTAGCCATGCCGAATGCGATGTTGGCGGCGCATCCACCGCGTCGTACCTCTAACCCATCAACAAGAAATGAGAGTGAGACTTTTTCAAGTGAACCTGCAACGAGTGAATCGGTGAACTTTCCAGGGAAAGTCATTAAGTGATCTAAACCAACTGAACCCGCCACACCAATTCTCATGGGTGGATTTAACTACAGTAAACGAATCTTTTAGTTAAATGAATCGCCACATGCACAAGAACCTTGCGCATTGGGATTATCGATTGTGAAGCCCTGCTTCTCAATTGTGTCTACGAAATCAACTGTTGCACCCATGAGGTATGGATCTGACATCTTGTCGACAACAACCTTTACAGAACCGAATTCGCGTGTGATATCGCCATCCTGGTTACGGTCATCAAAGTAGAGCTGATAGCGAAGACCAGAGCAACCACCAGGCTGAACTGCTACACGGAGGTAGAGGTCATCACGTCCCTCTTGAGCGAGCAACGATGCAACCTTTGCAGCAGCTGTATCTGTAAGTGCAATGCCAGTTGTGATGTCTACGGACTGTGTTGATGTCTCTGTTGTCATGTGCCAAAGAATACCCGCGTCGGGTTGCCCTCGCGAGCCAAAAGCGGCGAGAATAGCCATATGTCGTCAACGCCACCTTTGGCTCAGCTCCTTCTACTGGGGCAAGGAAGAGACTTACTCTCCGAGAGAGGCGTCTCATGCACTGGCGAATTACCCGCCGCAAGTGACCCCACCTTGGTTGCGCGCGCAGAAGCTGCAAAAGCCGCCCTCGGTGACCGCGTCTTAATCCTGGGCCACCATTATCAGCGCGATGAAGTTATTCAATTTGCCGATATCACCGGCGATTCATTTAAGCTGGCACAGGCAGCAGCAGCGCAATCCAGCGCCGAATACATCATCTTCTGTGGCGTTCACTTTATGGCTGAGAGCGCGGATATCCTCACTGGGCCACATCAGAAGGTAATCCTCCCCGACTTAGCAGCCGGTTGTTCGATGGCCGATATGGCAACTGCGGCACAGGTAGATCAATGTTGGAAAGATCTCGAAGCTCTAGGGATTGCATCTCAAACAGTTCCAGTTACATATATGAACTCCTCAGCTGCGATTAAGAGTTTTACCGGTGCGCATGGCGGCACGATTTGCACCTCATCAAATGCGGAGAAGAGCTTGCGTTGGGCCTTTAATAAGGCAGAGAAAGTTCTCTTCCTTCCAGATCAACATCTCGGTCGTAACACTGCAGTAAAAGATTTAGGTCTCTCACTCGATGATTGCGTCGTATGGAATCCATGGAAGCCACAAGGTGGTCTGACGGCTGAGGAAATCAGAGCAGCGAAGATGATTCTCTGGCGCGGCCACTGCTCAGTTCATGGTCGCTTTACTCGCCAATCTATCGATGATTTCCGAACCCGCATTCCAGAGGTAAAGATCATTGTTCATCCCGAGTGCCAACATGAAGTTGTTACCGCCGCTGATGAAGTTGGAAGTACCGAACGAATCATTCGAGTTGTCTCTGAATCTGCCCCTGGCACCCAGTGGGCTGTAGGAACTGAACTCAACTTGGTCGGCCGTCTTGCCGCAGATAATCCCGATAAGAGCGTTTATTTCTTAGACCGCACAGTCTGCTATTGCTCCACTATGAATCGAATTGATCTGCCACATCTTGTCTGGGCCTTGGAATCGCTAGTAAGTGGCCAGGTCGTAAACGAGATTAAGGTTGATGCCGAGACCGCGCGGTATTCAAAACTCGCACTTGAGCAAATGCTCGCTCTATAGTTACCGCCATGACTTCAACTCCTTCAGATTCATCAAAAAAGGGCCGTCCAACCCCAAAGCGAAAAGAAGCTACGCAGAAGCACCAATCTCTTGCACCGATAAAGACCAAAGAAGAGAAGAAGCGAGCACGCGAAGCTGCAAAGGCATCTCGCACTTCAGCACGTGAGGCCTATATGCGCGGTGACGAAAGTGCGCTCCCCGCACGTGACCGAGGACCATCAAGAAAATTTGTTCGTGATTACATCGACTCTCGTCGATCTATCGGAGAATATTTTCTGCCGGTGATATTTGTTGTTTTGATTCTGACTTTGATTCCTGGTTCATCTAAGAAGAGCGCAGATGGTTTGCCACAAGTTCCACCAACACAATTAGCTTCGATTGCCATCATGTATACCGTTTTAATTATCTCGGTTCTCGATGGTGTTCGCCTTAATCGAAAGATTAAGAAGCTTGTCGCAGCTAAATTTCCCGGCACCCCACTTCGCGGACTAGGTCTCTACGGTTGGTTGCGTTCGACTCAGATGCGTCGTATGCGCACACCTAAGCCGCAGGTAAAGCCCGGAGCAAAGATCTAACTACGCACGTGGATTTGGGCTGATGTTCTTCGCCGCATCACGCTCTGGAAGATCGCCAAGGGCAACATCAATGGCCTTGAGTTGGCCTTCGGAAAGTTTGATTCCCGAAGCCTTTACATTCTCTTTTACCTGAGAAGGTTTGGTTGCACCCATAATCGCGCTTGAGACATTGTCATTGGCGAGAACCCAAGCAAGTGCCAACTGACCGATGGTGATTCCAGATTCATCTGCAATTGGCTTAAGTCGTTGTACCGCTTCCAGAACTTCCTCACGCATCCAACGAGAAATAAAATTTGCACCGCTCTTCTTATCGGTAGCGCGCGAACCTGCCGGAACCTTCTTTCCTGGAAGATATTTTCCAGTCAGAATTCCCTGCGCCATCGGTGACCAGACAATCTGCCCAATTCCTTCTTTGCGAGAGAGCGGAACAACTTCCGCTTCAATGACTCGCCATAGCGCTGAATATTGTGGCTGACTCGAGATGAAACGGTTGTAACCACGAGCATCTTGAATCTTGAGGGCGGACTTAATCTGCTCTGCATTCCACTCCGAGAATCCGATATATGAAACTTTTCCTTGTCGAATTAAGTCATCAAATGCTGAGAGCGTCTCCTCGAGTGGAGTCTCGAAATCAAAGCGATGTGCTTGATAAAGATCAATGTGATCGGTGTTGAGGCGCTTGAGCGATGCATTACAGCTCTCCATGATGTGCTTACGTGAAAGTCCGCGATCATTTTTGCCAGTACCAGTTGGAAAATAGACTTTGGTAAAGAGTTCATAAGATTCGCGCTTCACGCCTTTGAGCGCTCTACCCAAAATTGTCTCTGCCTTTGTACCGGCATAGACATCTGCGGTATCAAAGGTGGTGATTCCAACATCGAGCGCGGCGCGAACACATTTCTGGGCAGCCTCGCTCTCGACCTGGGAGCCATGTGTCACCCAATTGCCATAAGAGATCTCTGATACATACATTCCGGTTGAACCAAGGCGGCGATATTCCATATGGACATCGTATGGGGTGGGTTGATAGTTGCCAATGGATATCGCATGTGGTTCTCTTCGCTCACAACTTCATATGCATCACATAGGGGCTTCAGGGGAAGTTCGGTGAAATTCCGACGCTGACCCGCAACCGTAAGAGTGTTCACACTTAAGTCGGATTACCTGATTCTTCTTCCAGACCAACACCCGCCGAGGTTTGCGGGGCGTAGTCGTAACGGTTTCTTTCAACCTTTGCTTGCTACCCCTGTGAGACTCTTATTTTCAGGAGCTCCAGATTGAAAAAAATTACTATTACCGCTGCACTTCTTGCAGCGCTCTTATCTCAAACTATTCTCGCACCAGCGCAAGCCGCAACTAAGGGCTGGCGATATTGGGGTTATTACCAAGCTGCCGCCAAGAGCACGACGTGGAAGGCAGCAATGACCGGTCCTACAGTCGATATTGCTGACGGCTCAGTCGAAGGATGGATCTTTACATTCTCCAGCGATGATGTGCCATCAATCGCTCCATCAGTAAAGCCTGATTTCCAATCAATCTGCGGAAAGACAAAGGCTCAATCAGGGCTGAAGCGAATCGGGCTTGTGATTGATTTTGGTAGCAAGGCCTACGCACCAAAGGGCGAAAAGGTTCAAAAGACCATTGTTCGTTGTGTGCTGACCGCACAGGATTCTCAAGGCATCGATGTACTCGCCCAAGAGGTAAATGTTCGCCAAGGAAGTTCTGGTTTGATCTGTGGATTTAATGGCTATCCAGCCCGCGAATGTGGCGTTGAAATTGAAACACCTGCCTCACTAATAAATAAAATAAATAAGAAGTAAAGAACGCGATGAAACCGTTCCACCCATTTACCTTCTGGGCGATCTTCACATCGCTCTCCGTCGGTGTTGTGCTCTCGGATAGCGCGCTCTGCGCTCTGGTAGCGCTGTGTGGAGCGGCTCTCATTGTCGCTCTGAAGAAGGATGAAGGGCCATGGCGAAATAGTTTTCGCTGGTCGCTTATCGCCGGCACTTTTCTATTGGCAGTACGAGCAATCACGGGGGCGGTAATTGGTGTTCCACGAATTGGTCGAACAATCTTTACTCTGCCCAGAATCTCGCTACCTTCATGGCTGCCAGGAATTCGTATAGGCGGCGATGTCACAATAGAGCGATTAACATCATCGCTACATGAGGGATTAATCATCGCAACTGTAATTGCCCTCTTTGGAGCCGCAAATTCGGTAACAAGTCCCCATAAGTTGTTACGGGTTCTGCCAACTCGCATTTATCAACTTGCGGTGACTCTTACCATCGCCACATCGGTATTTCCACAATTGATCTCAAGTATCTACCGAATTCGAAGCGCGCAATTTTTGCGAAGTGGTAAGCGTCCTGCGCTTACTTCAATCGCGATTCCACTGTTGGAGGAGAGTTTAGGTAGAGCAGTTAATCTCGCTGAATCTATGGAAGCTCGCGGATATGGCCAATCAAAGATCCACAGTCGATATCGTCCGATTACCTATTCAACACAAGACATCTCCTGGATGGCCGTCGGACTCCTTGCAGCGATTGCGATGGTGGCAATTTGATTTCATTCTCTCGCGTATCGCTTATCTACCCACATTCAACAACTACCGTCATTGAAGATCTCTCCTTCGAAATCGCTGAGGGCGAGATGGTGCTTGTGATGGGTCGAACCGGTTCCGGTAAATCTTCGCTCTTGCGCTTAATGAATGGCCTTGTTCCCCATCACACAGGTGGAATTTTGGGTGGCGAAATTGTCGTCGATGGAAAATCAACCCGCACCACTAAGCCAGGTGAGTTAGCTGGCATTGTTGGAATTGTTGGTCAGAATCCGATCGATACTTTTATCGCCGACACCGTCGAAGATGAGTTGGCATTCGGAATGGAATCACTCAACTTTCCACCAGATGTTATGCGTAAGAGAATTGAAGAGGCGCTCGATCAAGTGGGATTGGCGCCATTACGAAACCGAACCATCTCTACTTTAAGCGGTGGCGAACAACAACGACTTGCCATCGCATCTGCACTGGTGATGCATCCAAAGGTTCTCGTCCTTGATGAACCTACCAGCGCACTTGACCCGGTTGCGTCGGAAGAAATCCTGGCGATACTTCATCGCTTAGTACACGATCTCAGCGTCACCGTAGTTCTTGCAGAACATCGACTCGAACGTGTCATTGGATATGTGGATCGCATTCTTCTCATTGAAGGCGATGGAAATACTTCGATTGGTCTACCTTCAGAAATTCTCGCTAAGACCGACCTTGTTCCTCCCATAGTTCGACTGACGCGTGCGTTGGCTATCGATGAGATTGGGACTAGTACACGTGAAGTCAGACGCATTACCGAGCCACTGCGCGAAGATTTAGTTGATTTTCCTCGACCAAGCCACTCCCCCGGCGCAATTGCTCTGACCGTTAATGAGATATCAGCCCGGTACGAAGATAAGAGCGCACTCAATAAGATCTCACTGACTCTCCGCGAAGGTGAAATCACCGCGCTGATGGGTCGCAATGGCGCCGGCAAGAGCACGCTTATCAAATGCATTGTCGGTCTGATTCATGCGGCGGAGGGATCAGTCGAAGTTCTCGGTGAGGATTTACGGAAAATTCCTCAATCCAAACGTTCACAACTCATTGGTTACATCCCGCAAGAGCCCGGTGATCTTCTCTATCTCACAACGGTTTTAGCTGAGTGCGACCGAGCAGATAGAGATAACAGCGTTGCGAGCGGAACAACGTTGCGACTTCTTCACTCCACTCTCCCGCAGATTTCACCCGAGAGCCATCCACGAGATTTATCTGAAGGTGAAAGGCTCGCTCTCGTGCTTGCCATTGTGATCTCGGGTTCGCCGAAGATTCTAATTCTTGACGAACCCACACGAGGCTTAGATTACGAAGCGAAAAATCGATTGATGGCCACTCTTCATTCGCTGACGCGAGATCAAGGCGTTTCGGTTCTGATGGCAACTCATGATGTCGAAATAGTTGCCGAAGTTGCTGATCGCACCATCTTCTTGGCCGATGGAGAGAAGGTTGCTGACGGAGCAACCATTGATGTTCTGCTGGCGTCTCCGGCCTTTGCGCCACAAGTAGCAAAGGTGATGTCTCCCCGCCGATGGCTCACCGTTGGTGATGTCCTACGTGCCCGAGAAATCTCATGAACATCCTTAAGCGCGTTGCAATTTCCTTCACCGTTGTATTTGCCAGCCTTGGATTTCTCTGGCCATTTTTCGTACCAACAACCTCTTTAGCCCATAAAGCAAGTTGGTTCTTCTTAATCAGTACTGCAGTTTCCGTTCTACTTTTACTTATCCTCATAGCGCAGGATGATTTAGGCTCAAAGAACATTGCCTTCTTAGGAATTCTCTCAGCGCTCATCGCCGCCCTACGTCCTTTAGGAATTGGTGCGATAGGTATTGAGCCGATGTGGTTCGCACTTATTCTTGCTGCGCGAGTGATGGGACCTACCTTTGGTTTTCTCCTTGGCGCACTTTCAATGTTGCTCTCTGCCTTTCTTACTGGCGGAATTGGACCGTGGCTTGGCTATCAAGTTTTTGCAGCAGCAATTATTGGATTCGCAACCGTCATCGTTCCAAAAAATTTCCGCGGCAGGGGCGAGATTATTTCGCTTGCAATCTATGGTGCTATCGCATCGGAGTTCTTTGGCATCTTAATGGATCTTCAATTTTGGCCATGGTCACTCGGCGGTGATACCCAACTATCTTTTAAAGCGGGTGCACCGTTTTTTGATAACTTCTCGCACTTTATTTCGTATCACTATCTCTCAGCTTTAGCCTGGGATGTACCGCGTGCAATAGTGACGGTATTGCTCATCTCGATTTCAGGTCGTGCGGCGCTGAGTGCTTTGCGGCGCGCGCGTCATAAAGCGGCATTTGCATCTCATGCCGAATTTCAAGAGTTAGCGGACGTGCGACTCCACCATCGGTAGTGCAACAATCTCTGAAATCGATTCGCGCCCGCGCACATCAACCACCACGGAATCTCCAAGGCTGTAGGAAGGTTCTAATAAAGCGAGTGCGATTCCTTTCTTCAATGAAGGAGAGAAGGTGCCGCTGGTGATGATTCCGATAACAGCACCTGCATTATTTTTGACCTCCATGCCGGCGCGCGGAATTCCACGATCGGTTGATTGAAGTCCACGCAGAATTCGTTTTGGTCCAGACTCTTTTTCCAAGCGAAGCGCATCGCTACCGCGGAATGAATCTTTCTTCCACCCCACCGCCCAATTTGAACCAGCTTGAACCGGGGTGATTTCGAGTGAAAGTTCGTGGCCGTGAAGTGGATAACCCATCTCTGTCCGTAAAGTGTCGCGCGCACCGAGTCCACATACAACTCCATCAAATGGTTGCATTGCAGTAACAAGTGCATCCCACACTTTCGATGCATCTTCCCACAGTGGAACAAACTCAAATCCGTGTTCGCCGGTATAACCGGTTCGGCAGAGAATTACTGCGCACTCTGCGATAGTCACATGCGAGAAAGCCATGTAATCAATTGTCGGTGTTACGCCCAGTGACTGTAATACCTCGGCTGCGCGCGGACCTTGCAGCGCAAGTACCGCATATCCTTCATGGAGATTCTTCACTTCGATTCCAGTAGGCGCAGCTTCTTTAATAATCACAACTACATCAGTGGTGTTGGAAGCGTTAGGTATAAGGAAGAGGTCATCGGCGGAATTGCGATAGACAATCAGGTCATCAACGACTCCCCCGTCAGGGTTGCAGAGCATCGTGTATTGAGCAGCCCCATCAGGAATACGGTTGAGATCATTTGTTACTTGCGTATTGAGGAAATCAAGGGCGCCGACACCAATCACACTCGCCTTGCCGAGGTGCGAAACATCGAAGAGACCCACACGTTCACGAACGGCAGCATGCTCGGCGAGCACGCCTTGTCCCGGATATTCAATCGGCATCAGCCAGCCACCAAAATCGGCCATCTTCGCGTTGAGGTCAAGATGCTTCTGATGCAATGGTGAGTTTTTCACATGGAGAACTTACACTTACCGCTGCTAAGAATTGAAGTTATCGAGAGCCCAAGGAGCGCCATGTCGACTATCAAGATTTCAGATGGAATCATCAAAGATGATGTCCTTGTCGTAGGAGTCGCGACCAAATCTGGCAAAGGCGCCCTCCACATTGAATCTGGCGATCTAGCTCTCGACACTAAGGCCTTAATTGCGACCCTCAACGATATGGGAGCGACCGGAAAGCAGGACGAAGTCGTTCGTATCCCCGGAACATCTACTCGCCTCATTGTCTTTACCGGACTTGGAAAGGCGCAATCGATCTATAGCGATGAGACTCTGCGCCGTGCAGCTGGAGCAGCCGCTCGACATCTCGCTGGAAATTCAAGTGCAACATTCTCACTTCCCGCAAATACTCCCGCTGCAGTGAAGGCTGTTGCGGAAGGCGCGGGATTGGGTAGCTATCTCTTCGATCAATTCCGTGGTTCTACAAAATCTATCCAGAAGAGCCCGCTCAATACCATCACAATTCACTCAGCTCTCGTATCGGGAGCAGAGGCAAAGGCAGTTGCTGCGCATGCCGAGGTAATTTCGAAGTACACCAATCTGGTTCGCGATTTAATCAATACTCCGCCTAGCCATCTGAATCCCGCATCTTTCTGCGCCATGGTCTCAGATGCTGTGAAGGCGGCAGGTGGTGCAGCTATCGGATTGAAAGTTTCTACGATGACTGATTCACAATTAAAGTCCAAGGGCTTCGGCGGAATCATTGGAGTCGGTCAAGGTTCTGCCAATCCGCCACGCCTTTTCCATATCTCTTACACTCCGAAGGGCGTAAAGGCGAAGAAGAAATATGCCTATGTTGGTAAGGGAATCACATTTGATACTGGTGGATTGGCGTTGAAACCAGCACTGGGTATGGAAGCGATGAAATCTGATATGTCAGGTGCAGCCGCAGTCTGTGCGGCAGCAATCGCACTTGCCGTTCTGAAAGTTCCGGTCGCAATTGATGCCTGGGCACCGCTTGCCGAAAATATGGTCAGCGATCATGCAACTCGACCTTCTGACATCATCACAATCTATGGTGGTAAGACAGTCGAAGTTATCAATCCCGATGCTGAAGGTCGTCTCGTTCTCGCCGATGCTCTTGTGAAGGCGCAGGAGGCTGGCGATCTCGATGCAATCATCGATGTTGCAACTTTGACTGGGCACCAAGTCGTTGCACTCGGTAAACGCACAAGTGCGGTGATGACTAATAATGAGGAATTCTCGGCCCACTTTATGGATATCACTAAAATTTCTGGAGAGTCTTTCTGGCCGATGCCACTTCCGATAGATCTACGTCCAAGTCTTGATTCGCCGGTGGCAGATCTTGGAAATATGGGAGAACGTATGGGCGGAATGCTGGTAGCCGGTCTCTTCCTTAAGGAGTTCGTTGCAGATGAACTCCCTTGGGTGCACCTCGATATCGCAGGTCCTGCCTATAACGAGGCAGAGCCTCATGGATATACCCCAGTAGGTGGCACCGGTGTGGCCTTCCGCTCACTTGTTGAGATGGGCATCGCCGCCGCTCGATAGTGAGCCATGAGACTCCGCACGAGTTAGTCATCAGCGCCTAAGGCTGGCAAGATATGGGTGTTGAAGGCTTTATCCCGATTGTGCTTGCAGTTTCACACTGGCAGTTTTAAAGGAGTCACTTGATGTCGAATTTTGATCTGGTCATTCTTGGCGGAGGCAGTGGCGGTTACGCAGCAGCCCTACGCGGATCGCAACTCGGATTATCGGTTGCGCTCATCGAGCAAGACAAGGTCGGCGGCACATGTCTCCATAGAGGATGTATTCCTACAAAGGCGCTCCTTCACGCAGGTGAGGTCGCAGATAGCGCTCGCGAATCACATATCTTCGGTGTCAATGCAACCCTCAATTCAATCGATATGAATGGCGTTAATACATATAAGGATGGCGTCATCGCGGGTCTCTATAAGGGACTTCAAGGTTTGATCAAATCTCGTAATGTGACCTACATCGAAGGTAAAGGTCGCCTAGTCAATAACAACACCATCGAAGTTAATGGCCAGCAGTACACAGGAAAGAACATCGTCCTGGCAACTGGTTCGTATGCAAAGACTATCCCCGGCCTCGATATCGATGGTCAGCGCGTTATTACATCCGACCACGGAACAAAACTTGATTACATTCCTAAGAGCGCAATCGTGCTCGGCGGCGGAGTTATCGGATGTGAATTTGCATCTGTCTGGAAGTCATTCGGCTCAGAGGTAACAATCATCGAAGGCCTCAACCATCTCGTTCCATTAGAAGATGAATCATCATCAAAGTTACTTGAGCGCGCATATCGCAAGCGTGGCATCAACTTCGAGCTCGGTATTAAATTTAAATCTCACCGCGTCAATCCGGATTCTGTCACTGTGACTCTTGAAGATGGACGCGAATTCACAGCAGAAATTCTCCTTGTCTCAATTGGGCGCGGCCCGGTTACAGATGGAATTGGCTACCAAGAAGCTGGTATTGCGATGGATCGTGGCTACGTATTGGTCGATGATCATTGCCGCACAAATATCCCGGGTATCTTTGCAGTCGGCGACATCATTCCTACATTGCAGCTTGCTCACGTTGGATTCCAAGAAGGAATCCTCGTTGCAGAGACCATCGCCGGACTCAATCCTCGTCCAATTAATTACGATGGAGTTCCACGCGTTACTTATTCAGAGCCGGAGGTCGCATCGGTCGGCCTTTCGACAAAGGTTGCAAAAGAACGTGGTTATGATGTCGTCGAACTCGATTACAACCTCGCTGGAAATGGAAAGGCGCAGATTCTCAAGACTGCAGGTTCTATCAAACTTGTCGCGGAGAAGAATGGCCCAGTACTTGGAATCCACATGGTCGGTGCACGTGTTGGCGAACTCCTCGCCGAGGCTCAGCTCATTTTCAATTGGGAAGCAACTGCTAATGATGTTGCTCCTCTTATCCATGCACACCCAACAATGTCCGAGGCGATGGGCGAGGCTCACATGGCCCTTGCTGGCAAGCCACTACACGCACACGGTTAATCGAAGGTAATAGGGAGATAGAGATGACATTTTCAGTAACAATGCCAGCACTCGGTGAATCTGTAAGCGAAGGTACCGTTACACGTTGGCTCAAAGCCGAAGGTGATCACATCGCAGTCGATGAACCACTCCTCGAAGTTTCAACTGACAAAGTTGATACCGAGATTCCATCACCAGTGGCCGGTGTATTGCAGAAGATTATTGTCGGCGTTGATCAGACAGTTCCAGTTGGTGCAGAGCTTGCAGTTATTGCTGACTCAGGTGCTGCTCCTGTTGCACCTGCGACGGCACCTGCTGATGCGCCAGCTCCCACTCCTCCACCGGTAGCAGCACCCGTAGTTGAGGCACCTGCTCCAGTTGCACCACCTGTTGCACCTGCTGCAGCCGCACCTTCATCGAATTCCGGAACAGTTATCACTATGCCTGCTCTCGGCGAATCAGTCTCCGAAGGAACTGTCACACGCTGGCTTAAGAACGTTGGTGATTCAGTTGCAGTGGATGAAGCGCTCCTTGAAGTCTCTACCGACAAGGTTGATACTGAAATTCCATCTCCTGTAGCTGGAACACTCCTTGCTATTGACGTCCCTGTTGATACAACGGTTCCGGTTGGTGCACGTCTTGCGCTCATTGGCGCAGCAGGTGGTGCAGTTGCAGCAGCGCCAGCTCCTGTTGCGACACCACCAGTTGTTGTACCAGCAGTAGCAGCACAACCAGTCACTCCCCCACCAGCACCAGTTGCAGCGCCAGTTGCAGCACCAGTTGCAGCACCAGTTGCAACGCCAGTTGCGGCACCTGCTGCTCCAGTTTCACAACCAGCCGATGCCTACGTCACTCCCATCGTTCGTAAACTCG
>CAJBMC010000118.1 GCA_903954055.1 uncultured Actinomycetes bacterium
AAAGCCGAGTCGCTCGCAGAGTTGAGATGCTGAGAGAGTTTTACCTTTCCCAATCTCAACAAATTGCGCGACATTTTCAACCGCCTCAAGCACTCGCCAGGTTGGATCAAGCTCATCAAGATGCTGCGTGAGGAAGGCTATTTTCACTGTTATTCCAGTAGTCAGCTTTCCCGCAGCTGGGGCAATCTCGCTCGCAAGTACTCGCATCAGAGTGCTCTTACCTGCACCATTGATGCCGACAATTCCAATGCGATCTCCAGGACCGATATTCCAAGTCAAGTGAGAGAGCAGCTCTTTATCGCCAGCCTTTACCTGCATATCTTTTGTCTCAAGCACCGTCTTACCTAAACGATTGAGCGCAAACTTTAAGAGCTCACTTCCATCACGTGGCGCCGGCTCCGCCGAAATTAATTCATTTGCTGCATCAACGCGAAACTTTGGCTTAGTAGTTCGCGCCGGTGCGCCTCGACGCAACCATGCTAATTCCTTGCGAATTAAATTATTGCGACGGGCTTCAGTTGATGCTGCCTGACGTGAACGTTCTGCCTTTGCAAGTACAAATGCAGAGTAGCCACCGTCATACTCTTCAACATTCCCTTGCACGACTTCCCAAGTGCGATCAGTGATTTCATCTAAGAACCAACGATCGTGAGTAACAACTAACACTGCGAGATCTGTTCGCTTCTTTAAATGATTTGCGAGCCAGGCAACGCCTTCAACATCGAGATGGTTAGTCGGCTCATCGAGCAAGATAAGTTGAATATCATCAATTAAAAGCTTTGCTAGCCCGACGCGACGCTTTTCACCGCCAGAGAGGTTGCCAAAAGTTCGTTCGAAGAGATGATCATCAAAGCCACCGAATAGTCCGGTGAAGATTTCACGCATCCGTGAATCGCCGGCCCATTCGTGTTTCTGACGATTGCCAAGTACAACTTCTCCCACCGTTGCATTGGGATCCGCGCTATCAATCTGTGCTAAATATCCAATGGAGGTTGCATTTGATTTCGTCACTCGGCCAGAATCGGGTGATTCTTCGCCAGTAATAATGCGCATTAAAGTGCTCTTGCCTGCACCATTTCGTCCGACAATTCCAATGCGTTCGCCCTCTGATATGCCGAGCGAGACCTTTATAAGAAGTGGGCGAATATCAAAGGCTTTAGAGACCTCTTCGATATTTACAAGATTGCGCGCCACGGTAGGAGAGCGTACCTTTCCATCATGAAGGTTACTGACCGCGAATATGCACTTGAACTAGATAAGAACGATCCTTTAGCTCAATTTAAGAGCAGATTTGTGATTACCGACCCAGATCTCTGTTATCTCGATGGAAATTCACTCGGACGCATGCCACATGCGACGGTGAAGGCGGTCAACGATTTCCTCGCCCACGAATGGGGCCCTGAAATCGTCACCGGTTGGAGCCATTGGGTAGATGAGGCGCAGCCTGCAGGAGATCTACTCGGCCGATCTGTTCTCGGTGCTGCAGCTGGCCAGGTTTTGGTCTGCGATACAACATCGGTGAATTTCTACCAACTCTGTCTCGCTGCTATTAATTCACGACCTGGTCGCAAAACTATTATTACCGATGCAGCAAATTTTCCAACTGATCGATATATCCTCGATGGAATTGCAAAGCAACTCGGTCTCAATTTAGTCATCATCGATAATGAAAATCCTGCAATTTCAGAGAACGAACGTATTACAGTAGATATTTTAAAACCGCATATGAGCGACGATGTTGCGCTCGTGACTTTTGAAGTCATTCAATATCGCTCAGGTGCACGTAACGATATTAAATCGATTACAGATTTGGTGCGTTCATTCGGCGCCTGGATTGTCTGGGATGCAAGCCATGCCGCTGGTGCTATTGAGATGAACTTCGATGCAAATGGTGTTGATCTCGCAGTGGGTTGCACATATAAGTATGGAAATTCAGGTCCCGGATCTCCGGCATGGATGTATGTCAATAAGCGGGTTCAAAAAGAGTTACAGGTTCCGATTCAGGGTTGGTTTGCAAATGAAGATCAATTTGGAATGGGAGTTGATTTCGTTAAGGCAGAAGGCATTCGCGGATTTCAAATTGCCAGCCCTTCAATTATTGGAATCCGTGGTGTACAGACAGCCTTCTCAATGATTGAAGAGGCAGGTATTAGCGCGATTGCGAAAAAGGCAGCTACCGGAACGCAGATGATGATTGATCTCTACGATGCCTGGCTTGCCGATCTTGGTTATACGTTGCTGACCTCGCGCGATGCAAGCGAACGTGGAGGCCATATCTCTATTGGTCATCCTCACGCTGCACAGATTTGTGTTGCGCTCCGAAAGTTCGTCAATGTCATTCCTGATTACCGCACTCCTAATGCAATCCGACTCGCGATTGCTCCACTTCCAACCTCATATGTAGAAATTTGGGATGGCTTTGAGCGGCTAAGGGATCTCACTATCTCCCGCAAATATGAGGAAATTAAGGGATCGGATTCACGAGTCACATGAGCGAAAAATACGACTCAGCCCTCACCTACACCTCATATCTCAAGGTTGATGAACTCCTTCAATTACAGAAGCCTCTCTCTGATGGACCCGAACATGATGAGCTGCTCTTCATCATTATCCATCAGACCTATGAATTATGGTTTAAGCAATTACTACACGAGCTCTCTGCTGCAGCCCGAGCAATGGAATCCGGCGATTCACATTACGCGCTATCACTTCTTGGTCGAGTGCGGACAATCATGAAGGTCTGTGTCACTCAAGTAGACATACTCGAAACAATGACGCCGCTTCAATTCAACGCCTTCCGTGACTATCTTTCATCATCAAGCGGATTTCAATCTGCACAGTTCCGTAAAGTTGAGGCGCTCCTTGGGCGACGCGATAGCAAGATGGCTGGTCACCTTCCAGAGGATATGCAGGCAGAAATCGAGGAGATTACCGATACCAATTCGGTTTGGGATTCTTTTCTCATCTATGTCGCTGGCCGTGGATTTAATATCCCTGCAGATGTCTTGAGCCGTTCAAAATCAATTGCATATGAGAGCAATCTTCAGGTTCAGGATGCGCTATTAGAACTTCATCGAAAAGATGCTGAAGCTGCAATGGTTTCAGAGCGATTAATTGATATCGATGAAGGAATCCAAGAATGGCGCTACCGCCATGTGAAGATGGTCGAACGTACTATCGGTGCGAAGATGGGTTCTGGTGGATCAAGTGGCGTACAGTACTTAGCGAGCACGCTCTTTAATCCAGTCTTCAAAGATCTCTGGGAGATCCGTTCTCGCTTTTAAGCAGGAAGGCCTTTAATAACGATTGTCGAGAGCGGTAGACGTTCACGCTTTGCAGTCTCTCTTTCGAGTAACGGTCCAGCTAATTTCTCTGGTGCATCTTGCGTTCCGATGGCGACAACTACAACAGGTGTGAGATCTTCTGTAATTGAGAGCGCGCTCTGTGCAACTGACTTATCAAAGCCAGTCATTTGATGTGCAACTAAACCGCGATCATGAGCCTCAATAACGAGTTGTGCGACTGAGAGTCCGCAGTCATACTGATAATCAGCGTGAGGTGTAACGCCATCGCCCTTTACTGTCTTCGATGCGACAAGAATGAGCGCTGAGGCGCTCTTTGACCAGCTCTGATTGAACTCACCAAGCGATGAAAGAATGTGAGCAAAGACCTCGTCCCCGCGCTTTCCAACGAAGAAGCGCCATGGTTGACCATTGAATGCTGATGCTGCCCAACGTGCCGCCTCCAACATCGCTAAGAGATCTTCATTTGAGATAACCGCGTCTGCGCTCATTGACCGTGGGCTACGACGTGTTGCGATAATTTCATTTACTGGTGTGGATGTCTCTGCTCTCATAAGAGTGAACTTTACTGGTGAAGTAGAGCACGCGCACTCTGAAAATTTAAAGTTAAGTTAAGACTTTCTTGTGTTGATAATCTCATTGCGGTGGCCATAGGCCGCTTCTGCAATCTCTTTGCGTCTTGCAATATAAGTTTCAGATGCGTCTGTGATGAGATGTTCAAATCGTGCATCACCCTTAATAAGTGGATGTAATTCTTTAGCAGTTGTTGCAGAGCTCCAGATTGGTGCATCTTGCTTAATCGCAACAGTCTTCTTATATGGACGAAGAATTCGATAGAGAAGTGAGAATCGACGAAGAACCACGTAGGCGAGATGTCTCTTTCCACGGTTGATATGGTCTTGCGCTCTCAAACGGTTATAGGTGATCCATGAAGGGCGAATTGGTTCACCGCGCGAGGCGAGATCAAAGAGAATCTTTGCAATCTCTTCGCCCCCGGTTGTATCTGGAAGCTCACCACATTTGGCCGCAAGCTTTGCGCGCACCTCTGGATCTTGTAACTTCTTAACCGCTGCCGTGATGTCATGGAGATCTGCTTGGTTACCGCGAATTGCATATCCAAAATCATGGCACCACTGAGCTCGTGCCTCTTGATCATCTGTGCCGCGAATATTGGAGATGAAGACAGTTGGAAGCTGCGCAGGTAAGTTTTCGTGAACACCGTTGTAACCGGTTGCAGAGACGCCCGCATCGAATGCGTGCAGAACCCGTGCCAGCGGGAAGTGGCGAACAACGCGAATATCTAAACCGTCAGGGGCTAATGAATTTCCATCTTTATCGACTGGGTTCTTAGTCAAAATTACTTGTAGATCTTTCCAGCCGATTAGCCCGGAAAGTGCTGCCGTGAGCTTCTCATTGACGTCGCTATCGCCAGTTCCTAACTGAACCAACACAGCCGGGCGATTAAGGTCTAACCCTAAAATCTTTCGCGCGTCATCACGCGAGAGTGCGCTCTCTTTCTTGTAGAGCGATACCGGTGAGGTAAGAGTCGCATCATCGCGCTTAGCTGTTGGACCAAAATCATAGGCACGGGCAATATCTCCGGGCTCGACGATGTAATCCATCATCTTTGATTGCATACCTAAAACGAAACGCTGTGGCTTCTTCTGCCACAAGCCACGGCGCACCCAGACAAGCGCCAACTTTGGATGCGAAAACTTTGCGGCGATAACACCTGGATATGGAACAACGCCATCAAATGACATGACAGTTGCGCCAGTCTCATCAACGAGAGCCATTAATCGATCGCGAAGATAGTCATCCCACTTCTCACGTTCCATCCAGCCGCGATCGCGACCGGGAATGTACTCGACACGAATACCAAGGTATTCAGGAATTTCTGCAATGCCACCGGCCATAGAAACAATGATGGGATTTGCATACTTCTTGAGTTCGAGAGCAATTGCACTTGCGCGAGCTAGATGGCCCATACCAACGCCATTGCTCGTTGCAAGAATAATTGTTGGTTTCGTCATGATGGATAAGGCTACCAACACTTCAGATTTATCACTTTAATTAACACTTTACATCGGTAATTACACACAATAAATCACTTCGCCACGCAAATAGCGCTGTAGTTGCAACTTCAATCGCCTTCGGAGATAATTGGCGAACGCGTTTAACGACGTGGTTTAAAGGAGAGTACAGAACAAAACCGCTTCTAGGTTAGAGGCTTTTGTAGTACAGCGTTACAAATGACAACATCACATACGATGCAGGCACCACACGCCAATACATATCGTCGAGTTCCAACAACATCTACTCCGATTTCTCCCGAGAAGGTTGCAAAGGTTTTAGCGACTGAGTGGGAGCTATTTACAAAGAATACAAAGGCATCTGAGGTCGAGAGCAAGCGCGCATTTTCTTCGCTGCCACTCGGTGTCACATCAAGTTTCCAGCACTGGGACCCATACCCAATCTCAATTGATAGCGCAGAAGGCGCGTATATGACCGATGTTGACGGTCGTAAGTTGCTCGACCTTTCAATGGGCTTCGGCGCAATGCTCGCCGGCCACCTCAACCCAATCGTTGTTGAGGAGATTGAATCCTCCCTCAAGCGCGGAATGCTCTTTGTGACTCCTTCTCCAACTTCAACCGACGCTGCAGAACGTATCTGTAAGCGCTTTGGAATCGATCAAGTTCGCTTTACCAACTCAGGTACTGAGTCCACTATGTATGCAGTCCGCGTTGCCCGCACCGCAACCGAGAAGATGGGCATCCTTAAGGTCGAGGGTGGCTATCACGGTAGCTACGACCCATTTGTTGTCTCTAGCAAGCCAGCGCTCGACAAGATTGGTAAGGCGGATAAGCCAACTCCTGCAGTCGATAGCAACTTGGTTCCGGGAGATATCTACGTCGTTCCATTTAATAACATCCCTGCTCTCGAGCGTATGTTTAAGAAGAATGCAAAGAAGATTGCCTGCTACATCGTCGAACCAGTTCTCGAAAACTTAGCAATTGTTCTTCCAGATGCGGGCTACCTCGAGCGCGTACGCGAACTCTGCGATCAATACAACGTTGTTCTTATCTTTGATGAGGTAAAGACTGGTCTTACAGCAGGTGCTCACGGCGCATCAATGCGTCTTGGTGTTCAGCCAGATTTGATTACTCTCGCTAAATCAATCGGTGGCGGACTTCCACTTGCTGCATTTGGTGGCAAGAAGAAGTACATGGATTTTGTAACTAATAACAAGATGGCTCACTTCGGTACCTTTAACGGCAACCCACTTGCAATGGCAGGCGTGCGCGCAATCGATCGAATTGCCACAACCGAGACACTTGGTATGGCTGAAGCTCTTAACCATCAAGCACTTGAGCGCATCAGTGACATCATTGATGAATACCAATTACCAGCACATACCGTTGGTTTTGGCGTAAAGGGCTGCGTTACGTGGTCAACTGCACCAGTGCGCAACTACCGTGATTACAAAGCAACTGATTTTGGCGTTGCAGAGGCACATTGGCTCTTCGCACTTAACCGCGGAATCATCACTCCACCAGGACTTGATGAGCAGTGGCTAATCTCGCTTGCGCATACTCAGACTGAAATCGACATCTTGGTCGATGACTTCGCTGAATTCGCTAAGGCGCTACGCGCTTAAATTCTTAGCGTGTAGTTGTACGTCTAGGTACCGAAACCAAGGCAACATCTGAAGTAGTCGCAGGAAATGCGCTAATTGTGGGTGTGATCGTTGCCGTTAGCTTTGTTGAGCCCTGAACCGACGGTTTCCATTGGCAGGTCGCAGTGATTGTTCCTGAGGTAACCGTAGGTACTGCCAGACATTTAGGAATTCGCTTGTCGTTGGCGTAGAAGCGAACAACTCCAGCAGTACTTACTGTTGCGACAATATTGATACTTCCACCTTTAATAACTGAAGTAGAAATATTATTGAGAGAAATCGTTGCGGATCCAGTAATAAATGCACGGATTGGTCTCGTGTAGTAAGTATTTGGTGTATATCCCCATGTGCTCTGTTCAGCTGCATTACCGTCATTTCCACCTGATGTGAAATTCTCATGCCATTGCGCAGAACCTGGGTTAGTGCTTTGAGTAGAGGATTGATACGAGCCGGCGGTAAAGGTATATGCCGAAGGAACTCCGGTATTAAGCGCATTGGTATAGGAACATGCGGTGCTCACTGTAATCGTGTCACCATGTGCCCACTGACAGAGCATGCGAAGTTCTGCCATAGTTGGTAGATACCAGTCGGTCATTCCACCACCGTTGTAGGCACGAGAAGCCACAGCAGCATTTCCGGTAGTCGTATCCGAGATAGCCATTGCAATTGAATTCTTAAGTCCCAATCCAAATTGCGCTGCGGTCATAATCGGTGGAGAAACCTGACCAATTCCGGGAACAACATTGCCGGATAAACTCCAGTACTTCAGCGCATCGCTTGCGCCACCAGCCCACGTCTTCGGCGCAGCTTCCAGGTTATTGCACCACGAGGCGAGCGTTGGCCCACATGCAAATGGCGTATTGGTTGTGAAGAAGACAATGCCTCCGCCAGGACCGGTATCACCAACGTTACAGAGGATATTTCCACCACAAGTAATGGGAACTGCCTGCGCGGGAGGGATCGGTGCACATATTCCGGATATAAATATCGTAGCGAGAAGGAGTTTGATCACTTTTCGCATGAAGAAATTATGCCCTACAAAGTCAGCGAGAATTTCGGCTGCCGATTGATATAACGAGCTTAAAAGAAGAAAAGCCCCGAGTGTGAAAGGCACTCGAGGCTTAACTTGTGCGCGCGAAGGGATTCGAACCCCTAACCTTCTGATCCGTAGTTGTAGGTACCTTCTATTTAATTGTTTAAGCCTGTCCTATTGCGTCCTAGGCTATCAAGCCCATGCGACAACTATCCAAGATTGTCTAGATAAGTCCCTCTGAATCCACAGAGGTAGCGCACAGAACTACTCACAAAATTACCTAAATCTCAATTGGTTGGGAACCATCTCCGTGCCTCCATGGCACATTGAGGTCCATGCAGGACTGTTCTGATCGGGCACGTACTTCCTTCCAAGCAGAGATTGGCAGTTTCTGAGAAACTGAGAATTCCTGCTTTAGGTATTCCCAGTCACTGCCATTTGGAATCATGGAAATTGCGTTACCTCTAAAGCCCATATCGCCAAAGTAAAACTTAATGGGCTTAATGGAACATAGTCTTTCGATTACTTTCCGTTCCCAATCAATTTGCTTCTCTGAGTTGGATTTTGACTCTACGGCATCTTCATAATCCAAATACTGTATTGCTTGGTCTCTTAAAGTACGAACCTGAGATCCTAATTCTTGGATGAGCGCAAAACTCTTCTTATGGTGCACAGAAAGATTTGTAATCAGGTATTTTCCGTCGTTTATAGCGTCCGATAATGAATTCCCAGAACGAATCATTCTTTCCGCAGTTTCTTTCGAAGGAGCGGCCTTCATGTCTAGATCTAAATTAGATATTTCATCGGCAATGGTTTTGAACCGATCTAATAACGCGGATTCATCCCCTGATAACTTATTGAATAAACCCATTTAAATCCCCTCACTAAATTTCGAATGACTGCTCAAGCGGTAATCTTTAGCATTAATCATTTGAAGGCAAATTCTGCAATTCGGTGAGTTCAAGGATTTTATTCCTCATGGAATTAGCATATGCAGAAACACGGTCTAACTCTTCGAGAATATGGTGTACAACGTCTGCATCATATTCTTCTACACAGTCCTTAAAATTAATGTTAGTAGTGTGCCCATTCCCGCCTACATTTCTTATAGCCTCATCCTTTTGAGACCAAATAGAAATATTTATGTGTGATGAAAGCAAGAATTTGGACAGCCCAGCAACTTCATAAAAAACTACTTGGTTGAAATGTTTCGCCAAGAAGTCAACTGTCCAGTTAGAAAAACCTATGGAGTCGGTCTGGCTCTTGACCTTTGCTTCAGCCCAATCCTGTATTGATCTGTAATTCATAGGCTAATTCTAGATTTTCTGCTCTGATAGTTCTAGGTTTTTCAGTATCTGGAGGCTAC
>CAJBMC010000119.1 GCA_903954055.1 uncultured Actinomycetes bacterium
ACAGATATTCTCGGTGCAGAAGATGCATTTGGAGATATGGACTTTAAGGTCGCCGGAACCAAGGACTTCGTTACAGCTCTCCAGCTCGATACAAAGCTCGATGGAATTCCTGCATCAGTTCTTGCTGGCGCACTTCACCAAGCTAAGGAAGCGCGTCTTGCGATTCTCGATGTCATGAACGAGGCAATCGATACACCTGATGAGATGAGCCAATACGCTCCTCGCATCATCTCTGTAAAGATTCCAGTGGATCAAATTGGTGCAGTTATCGGCCCTAAGGGCAAGATCATCAACCAGATTCAGGATGAGACAGGCGCTGAAATCTCAATCGAAGATGACGGAACCATCTACATCGGTGCAACTGATGGACCATCTGCAGAGGCTGCGCGTGCGCAGATCAATGCGATTGCAAATCCAACAATGCCAGAGGTTGGCGAGCGTTATCTCGGAACTGTTGTCAAGCTTGCAACATTCGGAGCATTCGTATCGTTGATGCCTGGCAAGGACGGACTCCTTCATGTTTCACAGATTCGCAAGATGCACGGCGGAAAGCGAATTGAGAACCTTGAAGAAGTAATGAAGGTCGGAGATAAGGTCCAGGTTGAGATCGGTGAAATCGATCCAAAGGGCAAGCTATCTCTCGTGCCAGTTCTCGAAGAAGGCGCAGCATCTGCTGAGTAATGTCTGTTAAGAGAACGGTCCACTCCAGCGGTCTGCGCATTGTTACAGAGGAAGTTCCCTCTGTTCGAAGTGCAGCTGTTGGTATCTGGGTCAATATAGGTTCACGTGACGAAGCACCGGCAACTGCCGGTGCTTCTCACTTCCTAGAGCACCTACTTTTTAAAGGAACAACCTCCCGAACCGCACTTGAGATTTCATCTTCAATCGAATCAGTCGGTGGCGAGATGAATGCCTTCACATCGAAGGAGTACACCTGTTTCTATGCACGTGTCATCGATACAGATTTGCCGATGGCAATTGATGTCGTAAGCGATCTCATTACTTCCTCAATCGTGACAGCGCTCGATGTCGAATCCGAGCGCAAGGTTGTGCTCGAAGAAATCGCAATGCGCGATGACGATCCCAGCGACTTAGTTCACGACCTCTTTAGCGATACCTATTATGGTGACACTCCCATTGGTCGCCCAATTTTGGGAACAGTTGAATCCATCAAGGGAATGTCTCGCAATACCGTCTTTAATTATTACAAGAAGAAGTACAAGCCATCAGATTTGGTGGTCGCTGTCGCCGGAAATATTAAGCATAAGCGAGTTGTAGCGATGGTTGAAGAAGCGCTCTCTCGCGATAACTTTCTCGACGAACTCAACGTTCCTAATCTCCGTCCAATTTCTCCAATACGTCGCGGTCCACAAACACCAGTTGGTTTGATGTATCGCAAGACCGAACAAGCCCACATGCTCTACGGCATGGAGGGCGTTGCCCGCGCTGATAGCCGTCGCTTTGCGATGGGTGTGATGTCTGCAGCCCTCGGTGGCGGAATGTCATCTCGACTCTTTCAAGAGATTCGCGAAAAGCGTGGTCTTGCATACTCTGTCTATGCCTACGCCCAACAATTTGCCGGCAGTGGCACACTCGGTTTCTACGCCGGATGCAATCCCACAAAGGCCGTGGAAGTCGTTGAAATCATCCGTGAAGTATTGGCAGATGTTGCCGACAACGGCATGACGCATGAGGAGATCGAGCGCGCAAAGGGCGCGGTACGTGGCTCACTCGTCTTAAGCCAAGAGGACTCCGGCTCCCGAATGAGCAGAATCGGAAAGAATGAAATTGTTTATGGCCAAGTAATGGATTTTGACGACATCTTGAAGGAGATTTCACGCGTAACAGCGGAAGACATTCGCGAAATTGCTAGCGAGTATCTGAGCAAAACGCCTACCCTTGCTCTCGTCGGACCATTTAAGAATCCAGCTAAGTTTGAGAAGGTATTGAACTCATGATCAAAGTAGGAGTACTCGGTGCACGTGGCCGGATGGGTTCTGAGGTAGTTAAAGCTGTAATCGATGCCCCAGATTGTGAACTCGTAGCATCGCTCGATCAGGGTGATTCGCTCGATGCGCTCATCACGGCAGGCGCTGAAGTAGTTGTAGATTTCACGACGCCCGATGTTGTTATGGGCAATCTCGAATTTCTCATTAAAAATAATATTCATGCAGCAGTCGGAACAACCGGTTTTGCTGACGATCGAATCGCACAGCTCAATACCTGGCTGGCATCAAATCCAAAGACTGGCGCTCTTATTGCCCCAAATTTTGCAATCGGCGCAGTATTGATGATGGAGTTTGCGGAGAAGGCTGCAAAGTTCTTTGAATCTGCAGAGATCATCGAGCTACACCACCCCAACAAGGTGGATGCTCCTTCCGGTACAGCGGCACGAACAGCGGCGCTCATTGCAGATGCTCGCAAGAAGGCAAATCTTGCTGCGATGCC
>CAJBMC010000120.1 GCA_903954055.1 uncultured Actinomycetes bacterium
CATGCGACGGAATTCAGCTTGGTCCATACCGAGATCATCTGCAGCTGCCTGAACCATACGCTCTTGGAAGAACATCGCTTCAGTAACGCGGAATGAACAACGGTATGCAACTCCACCTGGAGCCTTGTTGGTGTAGTAACCAGTTGCAAACATATGACCTGTTGGAATGTCGTAGGCAGCAAATGCTGAGTGCATCAGACCAATCTTGAACTTCGATGGCTGAGCATCGGCGAAGAATGCGCCGTGATCTGAGATTGTATTCATGCGAATACCAAGGATCTTTCCATCCTTGCGAAGTGCCATCTCACCCTTGAGGTAGACGTCACGACCGAAACCAGTTGAGACCAAGTTACCTGTCTTATCTTCAATCCACTTCACTGGCTTTTCAGTCAAGATAGAAGCAAGAATTGCGATGACATAACCTGAGTAAATTGGCACCTTATTACCGAAGCCGCCTCCGATATCTGGAGAGATAACGCGGATGTTCTGCTCTGGAAGTTCAGCAACCATCGCAACAGCAGCACGCACAATATGTGGCGCCTGTGATGTTACGTAGAAGGTGAGCTTGCCGGTAGCGCGGTCGTAATCTGCGATAGATCCACATGTCTCCATTGGTGATGGGTGTGTACGTGGGTAGTGGAGCTCGATCTTTGATACGAGATCAGCATCTTCAAATGCCTTATCTGTACGAGCCTTGTCACCGATTTCCCAGTCGAAGATCTTGTTGCCGACTTGGCCAGCCTTGTCATCGCGGATCTGAATTGCATCCGCAGCAGCAGCCTGAACTGGGTTAACGATTGGAGGAAGGATTTCGTAATCTACGACGATCTTTCCGCAAGCATCTTTTGCGATATATGGGTCATCTGCAATAACTGCGCAGACTTCCTGGCCCTGGAAGCGGACCTTATCTGTCGCAAGAACAGCTGCTGTGTCGTATGAAAGCGTTGGCATCCATGCGAGGTTACGTGCAGCCATCATCTCGCCGGTAAGTACAAGGCGAACACCTGGCATATCCCATGCAGCGCTGGTATCAATTGACTTGATACGTGCGTGAGCTACTGGGCTACGCAAAATCTCCATATGGAGCATGCCTGGGAGAACGATGTCATCGACATAATTTCCCTTACCGCGGATAAAACGATTATCTTCAACACGACGACGGCTTGCGCCCATTCCGCCGATCTTGACTTCGTCTAGCTTCATATTTTCCGCTCCCCGACCTTAGTTAAGTTCCGCGCGCATTTTTTCAGCGGCCCATAGAACTGCTTTGACAATGTTTTGGTAACCAGTGCAACGGCAAAGGTTTCCGGAAAGTGCCCAACGAATTTCATCTTCAGTTGGGTTGAGGTTCTCTTCGAGAAGAGCCTTTGCAGCCATCATCATTCCTGGAGTACAGAAACCGCACTGAAGTGCATGCTCCTGCTTGAAGCCTTCCTGAATTGGGTGAAGCTCTGATGCTGTTGCAAGACCCTCAACAGTCTGAATGCTGTGACCATCTGCCTGAACTGCAAGCATTGTGCAGCTCTTGATTGGGCGACCGTCAAACAAGATTGTGCAAGCACCACAGTTGGTTGTATCGCAACCTGAGTGTGTGCCTGTCATCTTGAAAGCTTGACGCAACAAGTGAACGAGCAACAAACGTGGCTCTACATTTGCTGAGCGATCTTCGCCGTTGACATTAACTGTCAGGCGACGAACTGAAATATCGCTTGCTGGTGGAGTCTGGATTTCTTCATAGAGGCTCGACATGTCAGGCTGCTTTCTGTGTTGAGTTAGCTGTGAGGATTCGCTTTACAAATGTTGCAACGATGTGACGCTTGTATTCTGAAGAACCGCGGTGATCTGTACGTGGTTCTGCCTTTGCAGCAACGAGCGCTGCACACTCTGCAATTGTTGCTTCAGTCAACTTCTTACCAATCAAAGCTGATGCTGCATCGTTTGCATCGATTGTCTTTCCACCTACACCTGCGAGCGCAAAACCTGCACCCACAACTGTGTCACCCTGCATATCGAGTGAGACCGCAACTGATGCAGTTGCAAAGTCACCGACGCGACGCTCGAGCTTGAGGTATCCACCGCGAGCAACGCCCTTTGGTGCTGGAATAACTGCTTCGATAGCAATCTCATTGAACTGAAGCGCATTTGCATATGGACCAAGGACGAAGTCCTTCATAGCAATGTTGCGCTTGCCCTTTGGACCCTGCGCAACGATGTGACCGCCGAGAGCGATCATTGTTGCTGCCCAGTCACCTTGTGGATCTGCGTGACATACAGAGCCAACGAATGTTCCGCGAGTACGAACAATTGGATCTGCAACGAGTGGCGCTGCAGCTGCAATTGTTGGTTGGCGCTTCTGAATTTCAACTGACTTCTCAAGATGTTCGTGACGAACAAGTGCACCAATGCGCAAAGTTCCATCGGCATCGAAGGTGATGTAATCAAGACCAGGAATGTTATTGATATCAACTAGTTGTTCTGGAAATGCGAAGCGAAGCTTCAACATTGGAACAAGTGATTGTCCTCCTGCAAGAATCTTGGCATCTCCGCCTGCTGCATCGAGAAGTCCGATTGCATCTTTGAGTGTCTTAGGAGATTCGTAAGCAAAACGTGATGGATACATTAATTCTTTCCCTTACTTCTTCTTGTTGTCGCGGACAGCGGTTGGTAGTGAATCTGCATCTGGATCTGGTCGTGGCTCTTGGTGTGCAGGCCATGGTCCCTGCACAGGTTGACCTGCGACTTTTAGAAATTCTGTAAATTGTGGCCATGCCCAAACTGTTGGGCTAGCACCAGTCTTTGGAGAGTTTTCAATGAGTGCGTAAAGGCGTGGTGTTCCACGCTCGTTACCTGTTGATTCGACGGCCATGGGCGCCCCTCTTCGTTGAAAGTTGAGTGGCAAAAGTAACACCGAGAGTATGCACCTGCAACAGATAAGCAGAAAGAAATTCTTGGCCCAGGTAACGAGATGTTATAAAGAAGTCGGGTGAATTTTCGCTAGCTATCTAGCTTTTATAAGGGTCGAGATCGCCCGGAGTATCAACATCGTTGCCATCGGCAATGGCGGAAATTTCAACATACGAGATATCGCTGCGACCTTTGAGGAAATTTCTCGCACCCACATCACCAACCGCAGAGGAAATAATCTCTTGCCAATACTTTCTCGCAAACTTCACAGGATGGCCAGACTTTCCATCAAAGGTTCCCATCGCAATTTCGGCCGGCATCTGGCTAATCAAGGCGATTGCAGCCGGCGTCATTCCTGGTAAATCAACGAGAGATATCACGACATCGAGATACTTTGGATTCTCTAACAGTGTTCGCAGCCCTGCGCGGAGCGAGCTACCCATTCCTTCTTCCCATTGATCATTGATAATGATGTGTGCGCCAGGAACATCGCCCTGCCATGCACCGAGAACAACGAATACTTCTTTAATACCAGCGTTATGAAAATTTTCGATTGCGCGGTCGATTAGTCGTTGACCATCAATTACGAGCGCAGCTTTCGGTTGGCCCATACGTGAGCCAGAACCTCCCGCCAAGATTAATCCAACCTGCATTGCTACACTCTACGTTATGCGCGAAATAATCAACGAGGTTTTGCCCGCTTTTAATGAGGGCAAACCATTCGCACTCGCAACAGTGACTCGCACCTGGAGCTCTGCTCCTCGCCCGGTCGGTGCTGCCATGGCAGTCCTCTCATCTGGCGAAGTAATCGGTAGCGTCTCTGGTGGATGCGTTGAAGGCGCAATCCACGAAGCATCTCTAGAAGTTCTCGCGACCAAGACTCCGCAGAGCGTTACCTATGGCGTCAGCGATGACAATGCATTCTCAGTCGGCCTTACTTGTGGCGGAACAATCGAACTTTTTATTCAATACGTTGATAAGGAAACTTTCCCTGATTTTGCAGAGATCGCAGCGAAGATTGAGGGCGAGAGCGCAGTCGGAGTCGCAACGCTTGTTAATGGCGAAGGTGCAATTGGTTCACGGATCGTCTTCACTAAGACCGAGGCCAATGGCACCTGTGGCAATGAAGGACTAGACCACTCAATCATCGAAAGTGCCCGTGCATTACTGCTTCGAGGCACCACAAAGACCTTAAAACTAGGCGTTAATGGCGAGAACCGGATGGATGACCTCTCTATCTTCGTCGAATCCTTCGCGCCAGCGCCACGAATGATTATCTTTGGCGCAATTGATTTTGCGGCAGCGGTGGCACGTATCGGAAAATTTATGGGTTACTACGTAATCGTCTGCGATGCGCGCGCACTCTTTGCTACCAAGCGACGTTTTCCTGATGCAGATGAAGTCATTATCGATTGGCCACATCGTTACCTTCCAACTATCGAAGTCGATGAGACCACAGTGATCTGCGTTCTAACACATGATCCAAAGTTTGATGTTCCGGTACTTGAGATTGCACTTCGTACCAAGGCTGGTTATATCGGCGCGATGGGTTCACGTCGCACACATCTTGATCGCCTCGAACGTTTGAAGGAGATCGGAATGACCGAGGCTGAAATTGCGCGCCTTAAGTCACCTATTGGACTAGATCTCGGTGGTCGCACACCTGAGGAGACTGCGATTTCAATCGCTGCTGAAATTATCTCTAATCAGGTGGGCGGAACAAATCAACCA
>CAJBMC010000121.1 GCA_903954055.1 uncultured Actinomycetes bacterium
GCCTGCATTTTTAAGCTGGACATAATCACCAACAACCTCATCAATAGGTGCGCGTTCGCGGATGTACTGGACATCCTCATCTCTAATGCGACCACTCATGTTGCTACCTTAACCGCGCTTTCCAGAATTGCCACTTAAATGGGCGTGGAGCGCATATGCGCCCGGGTCGGTAAGGCTGGCAATCTGGTCGATGACAACACGGAGGCGCTCTCCATCATTGTTCGCATCTTTCCAATCATCTTCAAAGATTGGGTCGAGCTCGAGCGGTGCCTTTGCATAGAGCATCTCAACGAGTTCACGAATAACCACTTGCTGCTTCTCATATCTTTCTTGTGAAGCAGCTGCATTGATGAGGTAATGGCCGGCAACAGCTTTGAGGAAATCAACTTCGATATGGGCCTCGCGCGGTATTTCTAAATCTGCCGAATATCGCGAGAGAGCGCCGGTGCCATGTACTGCACGCGTCTCTTTCTCTGCAGCCAAGACAAAGCGTCCGATCAATTGGGAGGTTGTATCTTTCAAACGAGCGAGCGAAGCGTGTGTGCGATCAAAGCCTCGCGGCCAGCATGAGAGAGCCTGCAAGCGCTCGAGCGCTGATGCAGCTTCAGCGCGTGATGCATCGCTCTTGTAGTCATTAATCATCACCGAATAGAGAACATCAAAGTCACGCTCGAAATCATTGACGGTTACTTGCCCGGCAAAGATTGCATCTTCTAAGTCATGAACAGAGTAAGCACAATCATCAGACCAATCCATGATCTGAGCTTCAATACATTTACGACCTTCTGGAGCGCCTTCTCGCATCCAGTTAAAGATTTCGAGGTCATCGGCATAGACGCCGAATTTGCGAGAATTAACTTGATTACTCCATGGATATTTAGTCGCCGCGTCTAATGAGGCGCGTGTCAGATTTAATCCGAGACTCTTTCCATCTGCATCAACAGTCTTCGCTTCAATTCGAGTTAATAATCTAAAACTCTGCGCATTTCCTTCAAAGCCGCCGCAATCAACTGCAACTTCAGCAAGCGCTTCTTCTCCATTATGGCCAAATGGTGGGTGTCCTAGATCGTGCGAAAGACATGCAGTCTCGAGTAGATCTGGATCTGCTCCCAACGATTCGCCGAGTTCGCGACCAATTTGTGCACACTCCAATGAATGCGAGAGCCGCGTGCGCTGGAAATCATTCTCCCAAGGGACGGCAACTTGGGTTTTGGCAGCAAGGCGACGTAACGAAGCAGAGTGGATAACGCGTGCGCGATCGCGCATAAATTCGGTACGACCAGGACGCTTTGCTGGTTCATCCATAAAGCGTTCTTGATCGCTTAAGGAATATCCATTCACATCGGTAGCCACAGTCGTACCTTATAAGCCCTTGAGCGCCAACGGGTTATTAGGTAAATGGTCGCTGATATTGATACCGCGACGTCCGAGCGTGATGTAAGCCAGATATGCCCCTGCCTCACGGGCAAGATAGCGAAGATGTGAGTGTTGTAAGGCATTTGGTCCGCCTTGAACGGGAGAACATGTTGCAGATGCACCAAGATCTTTTGCCATCGTGATTGTGCGGTTACAGTGATACGGATCGGTTGCGATGATGACATTAGAAAGTTTTCGCTTCTTCATCTCCGCGACATAAGCAATCGTTTGGGTACGAGTATCTCGACCGATTGGAAGTGAGACGATTGCGCTGCGTTTCACACCATTATGACGAAGCCAGTAAGCGCCAGCGGCTGCCTCTGTTGTTCGATCACCAGGGGCGCCAGCACCGACCGTGATTATGAGTGGCGCGAGTCCTAATTGATAGATTCGTTTAGCTTCCTGCAAACGTGCAAGTAATACATCACCTGGGGCGCCATTGAGCTGCGCCGCACCTGGAACAAGAATCACCTCAGCGCTTCGAATAGTTGGGTGATGTGCCGCATTCCACGTTACAAATAGCGCATAACCAGGTACTGCAATCACCACGGTAAGAATAATCGTAAAAATTCGTCGGATAAATTTAAACATCATCCACCCGAGAACATATCTTCGACTTCGAGATGAATCATCTCATCGGGATCTTTCAACCAACCATCAGGCAAGGTCGGTGGACGTCCATGGCTAGTGCGCCCACGTGGTTTCTCAGATACATCAACCGGATATGGCTGATCATCTAATTGATTGAGAAGCGAACGGAGTTCTTCTAGAGATGAGACCATTCCAAATTGGCGACGAAGTTCGCTCGGTACTCGGAAGCCTTTTAGATACCACGCCATATGCTTTCGGAGATCTCGGCAACCTCGTATCTCTGATTCAAAGTAATCAACTATCAATTCACCGTGGCGGAACATGACTTCGCGAACTTCAAAGAGTGTCGGTAAGTGCGGGGTCTCATTACCTTTGATGGCGGCAACTAAATCGGCAAATAACCATGGGCGGCCAAGGCACCCGCGACCAACAACGACTCCGGCACATTGAGTCTCTTCAATCATTCGCACCGCATCTGCGCCAGTCCAGATATCTCCGTTACCTAATACCGGCACGCCAGTTGGTTTCAAATGTTCAACGAGATTTGCGATTGCCGACCAATCAGCTTTTCCTTCATACATCTGCTGCGCAGTTCGCGCATGAAGTGCCACCCAGGCAACGCCAGCATCAGCGGCAGATTTTGCAGCCTCTAGATATGTATGGTGATCGGTATCGATACCAATTCGCATCTTTACCGTTACCGGAATTCCAAATGGTTTCGCAGCATCGACTGCGCCTTTAACAATTGCGCTAAAGAGATTGCGCTTATATGGAAGCGCAGCTCCCCCGCCCTTGCGAGTTACCTTAGGAACCGGACATCCGAAATTCATATCAATATGATCAGCTAAATTCTCGCGGCCAATCATCTTGACCGCCTCAGACATGTGGTGCGGGTCGACGCTATATAACTGAATCGAACGTGGCCATTCGCCCGGACCTGGTTCAATCATTCGAAGCGTCTCGGGAATTCTTTCGAGCAATGCGCGAGCAGTCACCATCTCCGAGACAAATAAACCTGCTCCTTGTTCGCGACATAACATGCGAAAAGGTGCATTAGTGATTCCTGCCATCGGGGCGAGAACAACAGGCGGATCGACCTGATGCACGCCGTCCCGAAGTGGAAGAGCGAGTGGTTTTAGCAACCCAACAACTTCGGAGCGAGCCATGATTCAACCTGATCGATTGAGATGCGCTCTTGCTCCATTGTGTCGCGATCACGAATAGTTACCGCATTGTCGTCCAGCGTTTCAAAGTCAACGGTGATGCAGTACGGAGTACCGATTTCATCCTGGCGGCGATAGCGACGACCAATTGCACCTGAATCATCGAAGTCGATATTCCAATTCTTACGCAATTGAGCGGCGAGATCGCGCGCCTTTGGTGAGAGATCGGCATTGCGAGAAAGTGGAAGAACCGCAGCCTTTACCGGTGCAATGCGATGATCAAACTTCATCACGGCGCGCTTCTCCATCTCGCCCTTCGCATTAGGAGCTTCATCTTCTGTATAAGCATCCATCATAAATGTCAGTGCACAACGATCGACGCCTGCTGCCGGTTCGATAACAAATGGAGTCCAGCGCTCGTTCTTCTCCTGATCGAAGTAAGAGAGATCCTTACCTGATGCGGCAGAGTGCGCCTTAAGGTCGAAGTCGGTGCGGTTAGCAATACCCTCGAGCTCGCCCCATTCTGTACCGTTAAATTCAAACTTATATTCAATATCTGTTGTGCCCTTTGAGTAGTGAGATAACTTCTCCTTCGGGTGCTCGAAGAGGCGAAGACGTTCTGGATTGATTCCAAGATCCTTGTACCAGTTGAGTCGAGTCTCGATCCAATACTTATGCCACTCTTCATCAGTTCCTGGTACTACAAAGAACTCCATCTCCATCTGCTCGAATTCACGAGTACGGAAGATGAAGTTACCTGGTGTGATTTCATTTCGGAATGACTTACCAATTTGGCCAATACCAAATGGTGGCTTCTTGCGTGATGTTGTCATTACTTGATCAAAGTTAATAAATATTCCCTGCGCCGTCTCTGGACGGAGATACGCAAGTCCTGACTCATCCTCGATTGGTCCAAGGAAAGTCTTGAGCAAACCCGAGAACTGCTTAGGTGTTGTGAACTGTCCCTTGTTTCCGCAAGCAGGACAGTTCATCTCTGCAAGTGATTCGAGCTTCTTCTTATGCTTCGCCTCGTATTGTTCTTCGAGGTGATCGGCACGGTAACGCTTGTGACAAGCGGTGCACTCGGTAAGTGGATCGCTAAATGTTGCAACGTGTCCAGATGCTTCCCAGACTTCGCGAGCAAGAATCACAGATGAATCGAGACCGACAACATCTTCGCGACCCATCACCATGGACTTCCACCATTGACGCTTCACATTGTTCTTGACTTCAACGCCGAGTGGGCCGTAATCCCATGAAGCGCGCAAGCCACCGTAGATTTCAGATGAAGGGAAAACAAAGCCACGACGCTTTGAGAGTGAGACGATATTTTCTAGGCGATCTACGGCCATTGTGGGACTCCATCCGGTCTTTATCTTGCAACCGGAGAATCACGTGTGGCGCTCCGGCTGGCTGTCGGCGCCCCTATAACGATTGAGCTGTTATCTGAACGTGGCTCAATTTTAACCTATAAAGAGTGGTTTATAAATCCTTCGAATACGCGCCGGGCTCATCGATTGCAGTTGCAAGAAGTGGAACTACTTCCATCTTTACTTGGGTGGAGCTCAGCGCACGTCGATATGAACCCACATTTGCCCAGTGGGTCACCAGTGTCCATAAATCATTCTCATCAAGATTTTGCCCAAAGTCACCGGAGATAAATCCATCTCGCTCTGAGAAAACATGGAGGGCACGCTCAATCTGCCCGCGAAATTCTGGAGCCTGCGCTGTTGGAACCTTAAAGCGAGCGATAGCAATCATGAGGCTGAGTCTAGCCAAGTTATGATTGCGCTATGAATATGGCCATCGTATTTGCTGCAATTACCGTTCTTGCAACAACCTTTGGTGGCTTTATCGCATTGAAATCCTCTGATCGCTTCCATCTCATATTGGGACTTTCCGCTGGTTTACTTCTTGGATTAGTCGGTTTTGATCTTCTTCCTGAAGTATTTCGTCTCAATAAATCGTTATGGCTCGGTGTTCCGGCTGTATCTGTTGCAATTCTCATCGGCTTCTTATCGCTACATATTATTGAGGGCGCATTCGGTTCTCACGAACCCGCTGAATCCGATTACGGTCACGACCACGAACACCACAACATCGCTGGTGCGGTCGGGGCGGTTGCTATGGGCGGACATGTATTTCTCGATGGAGTAGGACTCGGCGTTGCATTTCATGTGAGTAATGCTCTTGGATTCGCAGTATTTCTTGCGGTTCTTGTCCACGCATTTAGCGATGGGCTGAACACTGTTTCATTGATGGTGAAGAGCGGGCATTGGACTTCGCGTTCATATGCGCTTCTCGGAGTTGATGCAGTCGCTCGAATTGGTGGCGCAACTTTTGGAACCTACCTCGCGCTTAGCCAATCTTTGATGTCAATTTATTTGGCGCTCTTTAGTGGCTTCGTTATTTATCTTGCGACTTCACACATATTGCCGGAGGCGCATTCACGTCACTCAAGTCGTTGGACCTTTGGTGCAACAGTCCTTGGCGTTGCAATGATGTGGGTTATCGTTGCCGCACTCGGCTAAGCCTTTCCGCTAGCTACATATTCGGAAAGGTCAAGCCTTTCCGAACCTTCTATCGCGCTCGGAATATTCCTCGATCGCTCTCCACAACTGATCAGCATTCATATCAGGCCATAAGACATCCATAAAGACGAACTCAGCATAGGTCGCCTGCCATGGCAAGAAGTTGCTGGTGCGCTGCTCACCCGATGAACGCAGAAATAAATCCACATCGCTCATCTTGGGCGAGTAAAGATACTTTTCAAAAGTTTTTTCGGTAATTGAGTCAGCCTTCACTTTGCCGCGTTTTACATCTCTGGCAAGCTCGGTAGCTGCATCGACAATTTCAGCCCGACCGCCGTAGTTAACGCACATATTAAGAGTGAATTTCTTATTCTTTGCAGTGAGCTCTTCAGCCTCTTGTAACTCTTCAATTACCGACTTCCATAATCTTTGAGGTCGACCAACCCATTGCACTTTAACCCCGAGTTCATGCAATCGATCACGACGAGCACGTAGCGATTTACGGCTATAACCCATAATAAATTTAACTTCTTCCGGTGAGCGCTTCCAATTTTCGGTCGAGAATGCGTAGGCGCTCATCTCTTTCACGCCAAATTCCATCGCCGCTTCTACGAGATCAAAGAGAACTTTTTCACCTGCTTCATGGCCAGCAGTGCGTGGCAAGCCACGTTGCTTTGCCCAACGACCATTGCCATCCATCACAACTGCAATGTGGTTGGGTATTTCAATCTTTTTCTTACTCATGCACGCTCCACCATGGGCAGACTCCGTAGTCCGCGTTCAAGGTGCCATTGTAAGTAAGCGGCAATCAATCCACTAGCTTCTCGCCGATTCTTTCCCTCGCTTGCCGTTGCGACTTCCCAATCTGAGTTCAAGAGCGCATCCATTAATAACAATGTCTCTGGCGCAGGTGTTGCCGATGCAGATGGGCGGCAGTCATTGCAGACAGATCCGCCACCAACGAGAGAGAAGTAGCGATGCGGGCCAGGCTTTTCACAACGTGAACATTGCGAAAGCGATGGCGCATAACCTCCAATAGATAATGAGCGAAGTAAGAATGCATCAAGAATGAGCGATGGGTCATATCTATTTTCAGAGAGCGCCCTCATTCCACCCACAACTAAGGCGAACTCTTGTGGCGCAGGCTCTTGCTCATGCGGTGAGAATCGTTCTGCCGTCTCAAGAATTGCATGTGCAATTGTCCAGCGCGGGTAATCGCTCGAAATCTCTTCGCCGTAATTCATCAGCGCTTCAACTTGCGTGATCGTGTCAAAGGTACGACCGGTATGTAATTGGATATCAACGTGGCTACCGGGCTCAAGGCGGGCACCGAATTTCGACATCGTGCGACGCACGCCCTTTGCAACGCCGCGAATACGACCATGCTCTTTCGTCAGCATTGTGATGATGCGGTCTGCTTCACCAAGCTTTTGGGTGCGCAGGACAATCGCTTCGTCACGATAGAGAGCGCCCTTGGTTCCTGATCCGGATTGGGTGCTCACGGCGCTAAGGGTAGTTAGCGAATAGCGCGGTTGATTGCAGACACGACCGCCTTCAGCGAAGCAGTTGTCGTATTAGGGTCGATTCCAACGCCCCAATAGACATCTCCGCCAATGGCGCATTCGAGATATGCAGCCGCTGATGCGTCGCCACCAGAAGATAGCGCGTGCTCGTGGAAGTCGAGAACTCGTACATCAACACCGTAACTTGTAAGAATGTTGCAGAAGGCAGCAATCGGTCCATTGCCATGACCGGAAAGTTCTACAGCTTCTCCACGATCTGTAATCTGTACAGTGAGCTGAACGTCTTGACCCATCTCAGATTTCTGAGAAAGTCCCTTAAGACGGAAGCGGCCCCATGGCGCAGACTCGGTAGGGAGATATTCATCTTCAAAAATTTCCCACAATTGATCGGCGGTTACTTCGCCGCCTTCGTGATCTGTCTTCGCCTGAACAATCTTTGAAAATTCAATCTGCTGGCGACGTGGAAGATCGAGGTGATGTTCAGTCTTCAGAAGATATGCAACGCCACCCTTGCCTGACTGGGAGTTGACGCGAATTACAGCCTCATATGAGCGACCAATATCTTTAGGGTCGATTGGAAGATATGGAACTGCCCACGTGTGCTGATCCACCGGAACACCAGCTGCTGCAGCATCGCGTTCGAGGTGATCAAAACCTTTCTTGATTGCATCCTGATGTGAACCAGAGAATGCGGTAAAGACCAGGTCTCCACCGTAAGGATGACGCTCTGGAACTTTAAGTTGATTTGCATATTCAACGGTACGGCGAATCTCATCGATATCGCTGAAATCAATATGGGGATCGATGCCATGAGCAACAAGATTCATGCCGAGCGTTACCAAGCAGACGTTACCTGTGCGCTCACCATTGCCGAACAAGGTTCCTTCAATGCGATCTGCTCCCGCGAGGTACCCAAGCTCGGCAGCTGCAACACCAGTTCCACGATCGTTATGGGGGTGGAGCGAGACAATTACCGAATCGCGATTATTGAGATTACGACACATCCACTCGATTGAGTCCGCATAGACATTTGGTGTTGCCATCTCAACGGTTGCCGGAAGATTCATAATCGTCTTCCACTGCGGTGTTGGCTTCCAAACATCGTTAACTGCATTACAAACTTCAACAGCAAACTCTAATTCAGTACCTGTATATGACTCTGGTGAGTACTCAAATGAAATCTTGGTCTCAGGTACCGTCTTCATCAAATCAAGACATAACTGAGCACCATCAGTGGCAATCTTCTTAATGCCCTCTTTATCGAGACCGAATACAACTCGGCGCTGCAAAGTTGAGGTTGAGTTATAAAGGTGAATAATCGCCTGCTTTGAGCCAGCGATTGCTTCATAGGTACGACGGATAAGCGGTTCGCGAGCTTGAGTTAAGACCTGGATGATTACATCA
>CAJBMC010000122.1 GCA_903954055.1 uncultured Actinomycetes bacterium
CGTCGAGATCTGTGGCGATTAGCTTTGGGCGTAGTTGAGTAGCCAAGTTACACGAGCTCTAACTTTGTTCTACCAAGAAATGGTTGCAGCGCTGCTGGAACGTTGACCGTTCCATCTGCATTCTGGTGGTTCTCAAGGATAGCAACAATCATGCGCGGAATAGCGACGAGCGTTCCGTTAAGGGTTGCAATCGCCTTTGTGCCATCAGCATCTTTGTAACGGATATTGAGGCGACGGGCCTGATATTCGGTGCAGTTAGAGGTACTTGTTACTTCGCGATATGCGCCCTGGGTAGGAATCCACGCCTCGATATCGAACTTGCGCGTTGCACTTGATCCGAGATCGCCAGAGGCAACATCAATGACTCGATATGGAATCTCCATCGCATTGAGGAAATCCTTCTCCCATTGCAGTAAACGCTTATGTTCTTCCTTGGCATCTTCTGGTTTGCAGAATGAGAACATCTCTACCTTATCGAATTGGTGCACGCGAATGATTCCACGGGTGTCTTTTCCATATGTTCCCGCTTCGCGGCGGAAGCATGATGAATAACCTGCATAACGCATCGGTAACTTATCAGCCGGCAAGATCTCATCCATATGCATTGCAGCAAGTGGAACTTCTGAAGTTCCTACAAGATAGACATCATCTTTTTCAATTCGATAAACATTCTCTGCGGCCTGGCCCAAAAAGCCAGTGCCCTCCATCGCAGATGGGTTGACGAGCACTGGCGGAATTACCGGGGTAAAGCCATTCTTCAGCGCGCTAGAAATTGCGTAATTGACCAATGCAAACTCAAGCATCGCACCTGAGCCAGTTAAATAATATGAGCGAGAACCCGCAACCTTTGCACCGCGTTCGGTATCAATTGCACCAAGTAGTTTGCCGAGTTCGACGTGATCTTTCGGCTCGAAGCCATCCTTGGTGAAATCGCGAGGTGTACCAATATGTTCGATTGTGACGAAATCTTCTTCACCACCGATTGGTGCATCGGTATCGAGCAAGTTTGAAAGCTGCATGATGAGCTGCTTCGCAGCTTCTTCAACTTCTGCCCGCTTGCTATCAGCTGCCTTTACCTTATCGGCAAGCTCCTTTGCATTTGCTAATAGAGATGCCTTCTCATCGCCTTTCGCAGCGCCAACGCTCTTAGAGAGAATATTCTGTTCTTGTCGTAGCGCTTCAAACTCTGCAATAGCAGCGCGCTTGACTTCATCGATTGCAATGATCTGATCAACGAGTTCAACGTTTTCGCCACGACCCTTTTGAGATGCGCGAACAACATCTGGGTTTTCGCGCAGGAACTTGATGTCAATCATGGACGCACCTCTCGAGGGTAAGAGCCTAGGAATCTAATGTCATCGCAAATTTCGCGGAGCTCATCCATTGACTTAGCTACCGCCTCATCATTGATATGGCCCTCGACATCAATAATGAAATGGTAGTGACCAAGTTCGCGACCTGTTGGACGTGACTGGATAAAAGTCAGGTTGACCTCGTATTTTGCAAAGACAGAGAGGATTTCTAGGAGCGCGCCCGCATGATCGATATCGATATAGACCACGAGAGAAGTGCGGTCATGGCCAGTCGGTACCGGTAAAAATCCTGGTTTCTGCGCCGCAATAAATCGAGTGACTGCGACCTGATTATCACCAATAGCAGATGCCTTAATCTCCAATCCGAAGTTTTCGGCCGCTGCAGAGGAAGCAATTGCAGCATCGAGTTGGCCCTTAGCGACTAACTCTGCTGCAGCGGCAGTTGAATTGGTAGGAACAATTTCGGCATGCGGATAATGCGTCGAAAGATAGGTGCGACATTGTGACTCTGCATGAGGATGGGTACCGATGCGATTGATTGTCGTCGTGCCTGGCTTTGCCATCAGATCAAATGTAACCGGCAAGGTAACTTCTGCCGCAATTGTGAGTGGAACACCGGTAGCTAACTCATCGAGCGTTCGCGCAACAACACCTTCGACTGAATTTTCGATAGGAACAAGGGCGTAATCCGCATTACCTGCACGAACCGCATCAAGGGCCGCCGTGACATTTACATATGGTGTGCGCACATCATCTGGTGCGGCGATCTTCATCAACGCAGCCTCTGTGAAGGTACCCGCAGGCCCTAAGTAGGCATATGTGTGCATTGACTAAGGATACTAAAGGAATGTACGTGCATGTGCCGGCGTATTTGTAATCAGAATATCTACGCCTAAATTCTTACAGAGTTCTATATCTTCGCCTCTATCGACGGTCCAAATATTGAGTGACTTACCAAGATCTTTGATCTTTTTAGCCAATGACGGCCGCTTGCGAAGTACCGATATTCCCGGGCCAATCGAAGTAGCAGAAGAAAATTTAGCTTGGATAAATGGGGTCTTATCGTGCATCAAGAAAGTAGTTGGAATTGATGAATCTAAACGGCGAACCTTCTCGACCGCATTCCAGCTAAATGACATTACTGATAATGGAAGCTCTCCAATTATTTTTCGGTCCTGTAGTTTTTGAATAAGAATCTCTTCAACTCTATTTCCACTGATTACCGGATGTTTTGTCTCAATCAACATACCTTTTGAATGAGCAAGTGCAATCTCAAAGAACTCATCCAATGTGAGCACCTGCGGATATGCGCTTTTGATTTCGGAGTACTTCATCTCGGCAATCAGACCTTTATTGCCTGCTCGTTCTAGCATCGAAGAGTTGTGCCAAAGGACCGGTACACCCTCACGGCTGAGGCGAAGGTCGCATTCGAATCCATCTGCGCCTTGCTCGACTGCACCGAGGTAGGCAGCTTCGGTCATCTCAGGAAACTCTGCGCTTGCGCCTCTATGCGCGTAGATCAACATACGGGTGAGCGTAGCAAATCGCCTTCGCCATTACGATTGCCCCATGAGCGCCTTCTACTTTGCAACTGCGGCTAAATCCGCTGTGGGGTTGGTGCGCGCCGGTAATGAAGACTCCGCGATGACATCGCGCGCTCTTGTTGCAGTTGCGGATGGAATGGGCGGACATGCAGCTGGTGAAGTTGCATCACGTATTGCAATAACAACTCTGGCAAAAGAATCCGAAGTCTTTACCGCCGACAATATTGATCTCGACTCCGCGGATGATATTTACTCTTCGACCTTACCTTTGATTGATGCCACCATCTCTGAATATGCAATTGAAAATCCTGAGCTTGCCGGAATGGGAACAACTTTGTCGGCGCTCTTCTTACGTGGATCTTCAGTTGCAGCGCTTCATATTGGAGATTCGCGTATCTATCGTCTTCGCGGTAATGCCTTCGAACAACTCAGCACCGATCACACTGTTATCGCTGAATTACTCGCACAGGGCGCGATTACCGAAGCAGAGGTATCAACTCACCCACAACGATCCGTGCTCACACAGGTTTTGATGGGCGATGGACGTAACGAACCACTCCTTTCTATCTATGAAGTTAAAGCTGATGACCGTTTTATCCTCTGTAGTGACGGTCTCAGCACAGTATTGAGCGATAAAGAGATTAAAGCTGTTGTGAAAGGAAAGGCGCGAGGTGCAGCGGTCGACGCGCTCGTTGATGCCGCATATATAAACGGTGCGCCGGACAATGTCACCGTTATTGTTGCCGATGTCCTTAATAACGACATCAAAGAACCACTGACTTTCTTAGGAGCTGCAAAATGATGTCAAAGCTCCTTGGTGATCGTTATCTATTAGGCGAAATGATTGGCACCGGCGGAATGGCTGATGTCTATATTGCACAAGATCAACGCCTCTCTCGTGAGGTCGCGATAAAGATTCTCCGCAGTGATTTAGCGAAAGATCCCGCATTCGTTGCGCGTTTCCGGAAAGAAGCTAAGGCGGCTGCTGGGTTAAATCATCCAGGAATCGTTGCCGTCTATGACTCTGGCGAAGAACCTGCGCCATACATTGTTATGGAACTTGTAGCTGGCCACACGCTTCGACAATTAATTCATCAAGGTGAACGCGTCTCGCTCGATGATGCACTCTCCATCGTCGAACAAACTTTGGCCGCACTGGAATATTCGCATCAACGCAATATTGTGCACCGTGATATCAAGCCGGCAAATGTGATGATTACAAATTCTGGCGATGTAAAAGTGATGGATTTTGGAATCGCTCGTGCGATGGATGATTTAGGTGCAACGCTAACAAGTACGTGGAATGTTGTAGGTACTGCGCAATATCTATCACCAGAGCAAGCAGTTGGAGATTCTGCTGATGCCAGAAGCGATATTTACTCAACTGGTTGCTTACTCTTTGAATTACTCACTGGGCAGCCACCTTTTAGCGGTGAGACTCCGGTCTCTATCGCCTACCAACATGTTTCGGGCGAAGTTCCATCGGCACGTGCAATTCAGCCAGATCTGCCCCACGATATCGATACCATTCTTAAGGTTGCACTTTCCAAGAAGGCGGAAGATCGTTACCAATCAGCACAGGCGATGCTTGATGATTTAATTCGAGTACATCAAGGTCAGGCAGTTACAACAAAGGTTGCGACAAAACCATTCTTCACTCGTCGCAGCGCATTGATTTACGGCGGTTCTTTCCTCGCAGCTATCGCGCTATCTATCACTGGTTTCTTACTCAGTGGCGGTAACCAGAGCGGTCCACTTATTCCAAATGTTGTGGGTCTCGCTGAAGGTGATGCCCGCAAGCTTCTTGATGGGTATGTCATCACTATCAAACGAGCACACGACGGAACGATTCCAAAGGATCGCATCGCAAGTCAGAGTCCGCTCGCAACTACGCATGCTCCTAAAGGTTCTGCAATAGTTTTAACAATCTCCGATGGCCCGGGTGATGCAATCATTCCTGATGATTTAGTGGGCATGGCGCTGATTGATGCGCGCGCTGCACTAACTGCAGTCGGGCTAACCGTTTCGCAGACAATCGCCTCACCTTCAGATCAACCTCAGGGAACAGTGCTCGATGTCTCTCCTCCAGTTGGTTCGGTAACAACTGCTGGCAGCGGAGTCATCCTCACAATTGCAAGTGGAGATGTCGCTGTCCCTAATCTTGTGGGTGTTGAAGCGATTCAAGCCAAGACAACTTTGATTCAAGCTGGATTCTTAATTAAAGAATTTTACGATTACGATTCAACCCAACCAATTGGTGTTGTTATTCGTCAGGCGCCAGATGCTGGCACAACGCAGACCATTGGTAAGTCAGTAACAATCACAATCAATAAGCAGCCTTAGAAATTTAATCTCGCACGCGCTGCGACAGTTAACGGTTTACGACCGGAGATAAACCCTCTGCTTTAGCGAGCGCATTCTTATCGCCACAGGTAAGTAAGAAATTTGCGAGCATCTTATGTCCATGTTCGGTTAAGACTGATTCCGGATGGAATTGAACACCTTCGATTGGAAGCGTCTTATGTCTCAGCGACATGATCACTCCGGAATCGGTAGAGCTTGTTACCTCTAAAACATCTGGAACTGTATCCACCTCAACTGCCAATGAGTGATATCGAGTTGCAATAAATGGCGTTGGAAGATGCTGCATTACACCTTTGCCATTGTGGTGAACAACTGAAGTCTTTCCATGCAGCAACTCCGGAGCGCGTGAAACTGTAGCGCCAAATGCTTCGCCAATTGCTTGATGCCCCAAACAGACTCCGAATAATGGAATCAAATGTTCAGCGCAGTATTTAATCATCGCGATTGAGACGCCAGCTTTATCAGGAGTTCCTGGGCCAGGAGAGATAAGGACTCCGTCGTACTTGCTCGCCTCGGCTGCTTCAACCTGATCGTTGCGGACTACAGTGCACTCTGCCCCCAACTGCGCAAGATATTGCACAATATTGAAGACGAAGGAGTCGTAGTTATCGACGACAAGGATGCGAGCCACGCCTCAATTCTCCTGTAATCTATGCCCTATGCCAAAGTCGAAATTACGTAAGAAGGTCCAGCAGAGCCACGCTCACGAAGAGCAGGTTCACGCTGTTGAGACTCCACCTGCAGAGAGCCCAAAGTGGCTTGCTCCAGTCATGGTCTCAAACTTTCTTATTGGCCTCCTCTGGATCGTCGTCTTCTATGTAAGCCAGACTCGTTTTCCTATCTCAGGAATCGGCGCATGGAACATGATCATTGGTTTCAGCTTTATTGCAGTGGGTTTCTCACTCGCAACTAAATGGCGCTAATTCTTCAATTTAACTGACTCGTAGGTTTACCCTTGCGGTTATGTTCGCACTAGCCGCACTCTCTTACCTCATCACAATCGTTGCAGTTGGACTCTTTGCTCTCCGACTCCGTGAGTTGATTGCTCTATACAAGAAACAACAGCCAGATCCCACACGCTCTAATAATCGCGGTGCGCGCCTTTCAAATATGCTCAAAGAAGTACTTGGACATACCAAGATGCTCAACTTCACCGGTACAGGTATCGCTCACTGGTTTGTGATGGTTGGTTTTGGTGCGCTCTTCGGCACATTGGTGACTGCGTATGGTCAAGTAGTTGCACCTGATTTTGCACTTCCGGTAATTGGCCACTTTGTTGGTTACGAATTATTTGCCGAAGTTATCGCCGCTCTTACCGGCATTGGAATCGTCACCTTAATTGGAATCCGCCAAGCAACTCGTATCTGGCATAAAGGTCGGACCTCACGTTTCGCTGGATCACATCAAGGCCGTGCTTATTATGTCGAAGGAACAATTCTTGCCATTGTCTTCTGCGTCATTGCACTTCGAGGTCTCGAAGGCGCACTAGCGGGAGAAAGTAATTACTCATTACATTACGCAATTTCCTGGCCGGCAGTCACATTCTTTTCATCGTGGTCTACTTCAACGATCAAGAGCGCCATCATTATTGTGGCAGCGATCAAGATTATGGTTTCGATGGCTTGGTTTATTGTCATCGCATCCAATTTAACAATGGGCGTCGCATGGCATCGCTTCTTAGCTTTCTTCAATATCTATTACAAGCGCAATATTGATAAGCCATCACTTGGTGCACTTCCTGAGATGTTGTCACACGGTAAGCCAGTCAACTTTGAAGACCCAGCAGATGATGATGTCTTCGGCCTCGGCACCCGCGGAGATATCTCCTGGAAGGGCTTGCTCGATATGACGAGCTGTACTGAGTGCGGTCGTTGCCAATCTCAATGCCCTGCTTGGCACACTGAGAAACCTCTCTCTCCAAAGTTATTGATTATGGCTATGCGTGATCACGCCATGGCAAAGGTTGTCGATACTGAAAATCTTGTCGGTGAGAATGCTCCAGTCTCTATGGATGTGCTCTGGTCATGTACCTCTTGCGGTGCATGCGTCAATGAATGCCCGGTCGATATTGAACATGTCGATCACATCGTCAATATGCGTCGCTTCCAAGTACTTGTTGAGTCAGAGTTTCCAACTGAACTCGGCGGAACCTTCCGCAATCTAGAGAAAGCTGGCAATCCATGGGGTGCCAATAAGCAAGATCGTGAAGGTTGGATTGCAGAGTGTGGCTTCCCGGTACGTGTCGTTAGCGGCGAACTACCAGAAGAGGTTGAGTATTTATTCTGGGTTGGTTGTGCAGGTGCATATGAAGATCGCGCGAAGAAAACTACAAAGGCAGTCGCCGAACTTCTCCATATGGCCGGAGTTAATTTTGCAGTTCTTGGTAAGCGCGAAACATGCACCGGTGATCCTGCCCGTCGCGCCGGAAATGAATTTCTCTATCAAATTCTTGCAGCTGAAAATATTGAGACATTTAAAGAGACCTTTGGAAATCGTGGCGTGAAGAAAGTTGTAGTTACCTGCCCGCACTGCTTCACGACAATTGGTAAAGATTATGCGCAGAGTGGTTATGAATTACAGATGCTCCACCACACTCAACTGCTCAACACTTTAGTAAAGGAAGGAAAGTTAAAGACCAGCCCACATAAGGCCGATCAGAAGATTACCTTCCATGATCCTTGCTACCTAGGTCGCCACAATCAGATCTATGCACCACCACGTGAATTACTTGAAGCATCTGGTTGCGATATCGAAGAGATGCCACGTAATCAAGAACGATCATTTTGTTGCGGTGGTGGCGGAGGTCGCATGTGGATGGAAGAGACCCTTGGTTCGCGCATCAATCTCAACCGAGTAGATGAAGCAATCGAGACCGGCGCACCTGAGGTTGCAGTTGCTTGTCCATTCTGTCGCATCATGGTTGGCGATGGAATGACTGCGCGACAGAGCGACGTTGAAGTATTAGATGTTGCGCAGGTATTACTTCGAAGCGTTAAGGCTCAATAAAACTTTAGTTATCAGTGCGCCACCTAGTAGGCCGCCTAAATGTGCATGCCAGTCGACGCCACCGATAGTAAAACCAATCGCAAAGTTGAGCGCGATAATCACATAGGTGCTTCGTACATCTGCACCCATCCTTCTACCAAGGACAACAAATGCGCCGAAGAGGCCGAAGATAGCTCCTGATGCACCGATGGAGGCACCACCTGGCGCCATGAAATAGGTAGAGGCCAATGAGCCGGTAAGAAGTGAGAAGAAGAAGATCGCTAGGAAGCGACCCTTACCTAAAATGCTTTCGACCGGTGTGCCTAGCGAGTGAAGCGCCATCATGTTAAAGGCGAGGTGGACCGGCAGAGTGCTTGATGTGTCGTGCATAAGTGCGACGGTAAAGAGGCGGTACCACTGATGTGAATATTGAAGATAGTCGATACTTCCGAGGGCCAAGTCGTTGATGATATTTGCATTAACGAGTTCCCAAAGATAGAAGGCGCAGCAAACCGTAATAATTGATATTACGGCGCTGCGCTGCTTCATCTCTTTACAGTTTTATTTAAGCGATTGTGACGCTATTGATTACAACTGGTGTTACTGGCTTATCTTGTGCGCCAGTTGGGACTGACTCAATCTTGTCGACGACTGCTTGTGATGCTGCATCTTTTACTTCACCGAAGATTGTGTGCTTGCGGTTGAGCCATGTTGTTGGCGCAGATGTGATGAAGAACTGTGAACCATTTGTTCCTGGTCCGGAGTTCGCCATTGCAAGGATGTACGGGCGATCAAATTGAAGCTCACCGTGGAACTCATCTTCAAACTTGTAGCCTGGACCACCAAAGCCCTGACCAAGTGGGTCTCCGCCTTGAATCATGAAGCCGCTGATGACGCGGTGGAAGACGGTTCCGTCATATAACTTCTCGGTTGTTGTCTTACCTGTCGCTGGATGTGTCCACTCGCGAGCACCAGTTGCAAGATCAACGAAGTTCTTGACTGTCTTTGGCGCGTGGTCTGGGAAGAGCTCGATAACGATGTCACCGAGAGTTGTGTGCAAAGTTGCTGTTGTCATGTCGCTATCCAATCAGTTGTCGAGATATTAAAAAACCCACCGAGGGGTGGGTTTTCTTTAACTACATTGCGTGGAGACCAGGGGAATCGAACCCCTAACCCCCGCCTTGCAAAGGCGGTGCTCTACCAATTGAGCTAGGTCCCCGTTGTTAGTGCGGGGTGGGCCTAGATGGACTTGAACCATCGACCTCTTCCTTATCAGGGAAGCGCTCTAACCGGGCTGAGCTATAGGCCCGCAGATAAACTTTCGTTCATTTGCAGAATGCGTAGGTTACTTGATTTTCACCAAGTAGCCAAAACGCCCCAATTCCATCACTGGAGTTGGCTTATAGCCACAGGCGCAGACAGTACTACTTTTCTTCAGAAATCTCATCTTCCCGGCTGCGAGTAACAGTCAAGAGGGTTGCACCTTCATCAAGATTGACGAGGCGAACTCCCATTGAGTCACGGCCAGTTTGGCGGATCTCAGAAGCTTGTGTGCGCATGACTGTGCCGGCGCTCGTGATTGCGAGGATTTCATCGGTATCAACTAAGACGAGTGCAGAGACGAGAGTTCCACGAGAGTCCTCATCAATCTTTGCCGCCTTGATTCCAATACCGCCACGACCTTGGAGTCGATACTCCTCAATCGGAGTCTTCTTTCCATAGCCGCCATCTGTTGCAGTAAAGACAAATGAATTTTCACCATCAACGCGCGACATCGTCAGAAGTTCATCGCCAGCACGGAACTTCATACCGATAACACCAGATGTTGAACGTCCCATCGAACGTAAAGATTCATCATCACAGACAAAGCGAACTGACATCGCCTTACGTGAGACTAGAAGAATTTCGTCACCATTGGCAGCAAGGGATGCAGATACAACTTCATCGCCACCTTTGAGATTAATTGCAATTAATCCACCGGTACGTGGTGAGTCGTACTCGATGAGTGGAGTCTTCTTAATCAAGCCACCCTTAGTTGCAAGAATCAAGAATGGGGCTGCGTTGTAATCCTTAAATGAAAGTACTTGGGCGATTGTCTCTTCCGGCTTAAATGCCAAGAGATTTGCCACATGCTGACCACGAGCATCACGACCTGCGTCGGGAAGTTCATGCACCTTTGCGCGGTAGACCCGTCCTTGATTGGTAAAGAAAAGCAACCAGTCATGTGTTGAGGCGACAAAGAAGTGGTCGACAACATCATCCTGCTTTAGCGATGCGCCCTTTACTCCGCGGCCTCCGCGGCGTTGTGATTTGTAAAGATCGGCAGCGGTGCGCTTTGAATATCCGCCACGAGTAATCGTGACAACGACATCAGAGTCTGGAATTAAATCTTCTGCTGAGAAATCACCTTCGGATGCAACAAGTTGGGTACGACGCTCGTCGCCGTACTTAGTAACCAATTCTGAAAGCTCTGTCTTAACAATTTCGCGTTGCTTGGCTTCCGATGCCAGGATTGCGTTGAGTTCGACGATATCTGCCATCAGGCCTTCATACTCATCATTAATCTTTTGGCGCTCAAGGGCAGCGATCCTTCGGAGCTGCATATCTAAGATTGCATTTGCTTGCACCTCATCGACATCAAGCAACTTCATCAAACCTGTGCGGGCTTCTTCCGGAGTCTTCGATGCGCGAATTAAAGCGATAACTGCATCAAGGGCATCAAGGGCCTTGAGATACCCCTTCAAAATATGAGCGCGCTTCTCTTTCTCAACGAGGCGGAACTTGGTGCGGCGGACAATGACTTCGATCTGATGTTCGATGTAGTACTTAATAAATTCATCGAGGCGCAATGTCCGCGGGACGCCATCCACCAGAGCCAACATATTGGCGCCAAATGTGTCCTGAAGTTGGGTCTGCTTATAAAGATTATTAAGGACAACCTTTGGAATTGCCGATGCTTGTAGGACGATTACCAAGCGCTGTCCAAGGCGTTCGTTACCTTCATCGCGTACATCTGCGATGCCCTTGATCTTGCCATCCTTTACAAGCTCAGCAATCTTCAGCGCTAAGTTATCTGGGTTAACTTGATAGGGAAGTTCGGTGACAACAAGACATGTGCGCTTATTGATTTCTTCAACGTTAACAACTGCGCGCATTGTGATTGAGCCGCGACCGGTGCGATAGGCATCTTCGATTCCACCGCGACCAACGATGAGGCCCTTGGTTGGAAAATCTGGACCCTTAACAACAGTTAACAGGTGCGCAAGTAAATCTTCCGTTGATTGATCCGGGTGCTCGAGGGTATAGATAACCGCTTCACCGATTTCGCGAAGATTATGCGGCGGAATATTTGTCGCCATACCCACTGCAATACCGGCCGAGCCGTTGACGAGCAGGTTAGGAAAGCGTGAAGGGAGAACATCTGGTTCGCGTGAGCGGCCATCGTAGTTAGGCGAGAAATCGACGGTATCTTCATCGATATCGCGCATCATCTCCATAGCAAGTGGCGCTAAACGAGCTTCGGTGTAACGCATTGCAGCTGCTGGATCGTTACCAGGAGATCCGAAATTTCCATTTCCATCTACCAATGGATAACGAAGTGACCATGGTTGTGCCAAGCGCACAACAGAGTCATAAATCGCAGTGTCACCATGTGGGTGGTAATTACCCATGACATCACCGACGATACGAGAAGATTTGTAATAACCCTTATCTGGACGGTAGCCAGCATCGAACATCGCATAGAGCACGCGGCGATGGACCGGCTTTAAACCATCACGAATATCTGGAAGCGCACGACCAACAATGACCGACATTGCATAGTCGAGATAGCTGCGCGCCATCTCAACTTGCAGGTCAACGGTCTCAATCCGGTCATATGTTGCGCCGTTTGAGTCTGGTGCGGTTATTTTCTCATCGCTCATTAGATATCCAAGAACCTAACATCCTTAGCATTGCGCTGAATAAATGCGCGACGCTTTTCGACATCTTCACCCATCAAAACTGAGAATAAATCATCGGCTGCTGCTGCATCATCAAGTGTGACGCGAATAAGAACGCGGTGATCTGGGTCCATCGTTGTATCCCACAACTCTTTCGCTGGCATCTCGCCGAGACCCTTAAAGCGCTGAATACCATCTTCTTTTGGAAGACGCTTGCCCGAGTCGGTGCCATCCTTAATCATCGCATCACGTTCGCGATCACTAAAAGCGTATTCGACCACTTCTTTACCTGACCACTTGAGCTTATAGAGAGGTGGTTGTGCGAAGTAGACGAAACCATTTTCAATCAACGGACGCATAAAGCGGAAGAGTAATGTAAGGAGCAAGGTACGGATGTGCTGACCATCAACGTCAGCATCAGCCATCAAAATGATCTTGTGATAGCGGAGTTTCTCGATATCGAAATCATCGTGAACACCAGTGCCGAGCGCAGTGATAAGCGCCTGGACTTCATTATTTTGCAAGACCCGATCAATGCGAGCTTTTTCAACATTGAGAATCTTTCCGCGAATTGGAAGGACAGCTTGATTACGTGAATCACGGCCACCCTTTGTAGAGCCACCTGCTGAATCTCCCTCAACGATATATAACTCGCACTTTGCTGGATCAGTCCACTGACAATCAGCGAGCTTTCCTGGCATTCCGCGACCTTCTAGCAAACCTTTGCGATTGCGCGCTAAATCACGAGCCTTACGTGCTGCAACTCGCGCAGATGCAGCATCGATTGATTTACGAATAATCTCTTTACCTTCTTGCGGGTTCTGTTCGAACCATGCAGTCAATTGTTCATTAACAATCTTCTGAGTAAATGACTTTGCCTCGGTATTGCCGAGTTTGGTCTTCGTCTGTCCTTCAAACTGTGGCTCTCCGAGTTTGATAGAGACGATTGCAGTTAAACCTTCGCGAACATCGTCGCCAGTAAGGCGGTCTTCTTTCTTCTTGATGAGGTTTTGATCTTCGGCAAATTTATTGACTACCGATGTTAGCGCGGTGCGGAAACCTTCTTCATGGGTTCCGCCCTCGTGGGTATGAATGGTATTTGCAAAGGTATATACAGATTCCGAGAATCCCTGGTTCCACTGCATAGAAACTTCAAGTGAAAGGCGCGCCTTCTTATCTTCAGCTTCAATTGCAATTAC
>CAJBMC010000123.1 GCA_903954055.1 uncultured Actinomycetes bacterium
ACATCTTGCTTGACATTATTTACCTCCAAAGAAGATTGCAATTTCGCGGGCTGCAGATTCTGCTGAATCTGAACCATGTACGAGATTCTGTGTAACTTTTGTTCCTGCATCACGTGCGAGATCACCGCGGATTGTTCCGGGATCTGCAACTGTTGGATCTGTTGTACCAGCGATATTGCGGAAACCTTCGATAACGCGATTACCTTCAACGACCATTGCAACAATTGGGCCTGAGAGCATGAACTCAACGAGTGGTTCGAAGAATGGCTTTCCTTGATGCTCTGCATAATGTTGTTCGAGAAGAGCGCGATCTGCCTGCAACATACGTAGCGCTGTAATTGTGTATCCCTTGCGTTCGATACGGGCGATGATTTCGCCGACCAAGGAACGTGCTACGCCATCAGGCTTAACGAGGACGAGTGTCTTTTCTAAAGTGCTCACTCGCCCATTCTATTGGGGCTTACGGCTTCTCCGCGCCACGGGCTTTTTCCGCCTCAGCGAGCAGGGCGGCGCGGAAGGCCTCCCCTTTTCGCCCCACAACGATGGCGGCAATCCAGAGGCCGGTGAAAAGTACTCCGATAAATGCCATGGAAGGCACAACGAAGGCATAGCTAATCATCAGTAATTGAAGGATGGAGCCGATAACCCATCCATATTTCTTTTTGAGTAAACCAGGGGTGAGAAGAAAAAGGATTGCAAGAATTGCGCCAGCAATGAGCGCTACAGCTGAGTGGTCATTCTTGGCAATCAGAATTGCGAAGCTCATCACAAAAAATTCCATCGCAAGTACTGCAGAACCTAGGACGCGCATTAGTTCACATCCTTTGCGAATCGCTTTCGCACAATCGAGCGAGCTTCGCCTACGGTCACAACCGATCCGGTGATGAGAATTCCTAGAGTTTCTTCGCTCAATGGACGAACTGAATCTTTAATCGCCTTATCAATTGCAAGTTCAAGGGTTTCAGAAGTGAAGACGCGATCTGCGCCAAAGATTTTTATCGCAATCGCCTCTACCTCGGTAACCGCCATCGAGCGTTGCGATGAATTCTTAGTCACAATGATTGAATCCATTACCTTCTCGAGTTCAGTGAGGGATCCTTGGACATCCTTATCCCCCATCGCCGCAAAAATTCCGATGACTTCATCAAAGGTGAATTCACTCTGAATTGTCTCAGTCAACGCTTTGGCGCCATGTGGATTATGAGCAGCATCGATAATGATTGTGGGATCGCGGTGCAAGACTTCACAGCGACCAGGTGATTGCACAGATGCAAAACCTGCCAGGACCGCTTCGTAATCAAGCTCTTGTTCGCCGAAGAAAGCTTCGACTGCAACTAAAGCTGCCGCGGCATTTGAGGCCTGATGCTTTCCGTGGAGCGGCAAGAAAATATCTTCGTAAGTATCTTTTGGAGTTTTAATTGTTAAGAGTTGACCACCTACCGCAAGGGTTCGTGATTCGATTACATATTCGAGACCTTCGCGAGCAATCTCGGCACCGACTTCAGCTGCCTTCTTCAAAAGTTCAACTGCAGCCTCTGGTTGTTGTTGGGCAAGGACTACAAAGCCACCTTCTTTGATAATTCCGGCCTTCGTCTTTGCAATCTCAGCGATGGTTTCGCCAAGGTACTCGGTATGGTCTAAATCAATCGGCATAATTACGGAAACATCTGCATCAACCACATTAGTTGCATCCCACTCGCCACCCATACCAACTTCAATCACACCCACATCGATCGGATGCTCTGCAAAGGCTGCAAAGGCAAGCGCAGTCATAGCTTCAAAGAATGAAATTGGAGCGTCAAATTTTGAATCCATAAAGTCGAGATAGGCGGCAATATCGTTATAGGAGAAGATCAGCGCCTTTGCATCGATGGGTTGGCCATTAATCGAAATTCGCTCGAGATATGACTCAAGATGAGGTGATGTAAATCGACCAGTGCGGAGCCCCATCTCAAAGAGAAGGGCATCAATCATGCGCGAAGTCGTTGTCTTACCGTTGGTTCCGCCGACATGAATCGTTGGATATGTAAGCTGCGGAGAGCCCAAGATATCAACCAAAGCAGCGATACGTTCGAGAGTCGGTTCGATTCTCGTCTCTGGCCAACGCTTTAAGAGCGCCTGCTCGATTGCATCAATGCGCTCTTGATCATCTGGCGTAATTACACTCATTACTTTAACGCAGCCAGCTGAGATGTAATGCGTTCGATATCTGCAGTTGTAGCAGCTTGACGTTCACGAATCTCAGCAACAACGTTCTCGGGAGCTTTAGCCATGAAGCCCTGGTTATTGAGCTTTACCTCTGCAGTTGCGAGATCTTTCTTCGCCGTAGCTAAATCCTTCTCGAGGCGAGTGCGTTCGGCATCAACGTCGATTGCACCTGATAGATCGAGTTCGCACTTAATAGCACCGATCTCTACTGAAGCGCTCGGCGTGAAATCTCCGAGTTCAAGCTTGAGCAAGAATGCCATTGCAGATGAATATTGAGCCACATCTGCCGGCGCAATAAAGCGGCCCGGAATCTTCTGACTTGGTTTTACTCCCTGGTCATTACGGAATCGACGTACCTCTGTAATTACACGTTGCAACTGTGTAATTAACTCTTCTGACTTCTTATCTAGATGAGAAACATTAACCGTTGGCCAGGCAGCGGTCATTAAGGTTTCGCCACCGGTAAAGGTTGTCCAAAGTTCCTCTGTAATAAAAGGCATGATGGGATGAAGTAAGCGGAAGAGTTGATCTAAGACGAAACCTAAAACGCGCTGTGTTGATTGGGCGTTGCCCGTTGCAAATGATTCTTTCGATAGTTCGAGGTACCAGTCACAGAGGTCATCCCATGCAAAGTGATAGATGACTTCGCTAGCACGAGCAAACTCATAGGTGTTGAGAAGTTCGCTGTACTCAGCTGTCGTCTCTGATAGTCGAGAAAGAATCCACTTATCAATTGCGTTGAGTGAGTCGAGTGGAGGAAGTTCGCCTTCAATAGTTGCGCCATTCATCATCGCAAAACGTGTTGCATTCCAGAGCTTGGTTGCAAAGTTACGAGAACCTGCAATCCAATCCTCTGCAATCGCCTGATCCTTACCCGGATTAGAGCCGCGAGCGAGGGTGAAGCGGAGTGCATCGGCACCGTACTTATCGATGAATTCGAGGGGATCAACAACGTTGCCCTTCGACTTAGACATCTTCTTACCAAACTGATCACGAACAAGTCCGTGTAGAACGATAGTTCCAAATGGAGGAACTCCATCCATGGCAAAGAGACCGAAGAGCATCATGCGAGCAACCCAGAAGAACAAGATGTCGTAACCAGTTACTAGAACGCTCGTTGGATAGAACTTCTTTAAATCTGCACTTTGCTCTGGCCAGCCAAGAGTTGAGAATGGCCATAGCGCTGACGAGAACCAGGTATCGAGAACATCGGGATCCTGCTCATAACCAGCTGGCGCTGTTTCGCCAGGGCCAACAACAATTACTTCACCATTAGGTCCATACCAAACAGGAATGCGGTGGCCCCACCAAAGTTGGCGAGAAATACACCAGTCATGCATGTTATCGATCCACTCGAAGTAACGTGGCGCAAGTTCTTCTGGTTCGATCTTTACTCGACCGTCACGAACTACATCGCCTGCAACCTTTGCAAGTGGAGCAACCTTTACAAACCACTGCTTAGAAAGTCGTGGCTCGACCGTTGTATCGCACCGTGAACAATGTCCAACTGCGTGAATATAAGGACGCTTCTCTTCTACAACTCGACCGAGTTCGCGGAGTTTTGCAACGACTGCGACACGCGCATCAAATCGATCCATCCCATCAAATTCTGTCCCGGTTCCATCCATGATGCCGTGTTCGTTCATGATCACAACAAATGGAACGTTATGGCGCATCGCCATCTCAAAGTCATTTGGATCGTGGGCAGCTGTTACCTTGACCGCACCAGTTCCAAAATCTGGATCTACAAGCTCGTCAGCGATAATCGGAATCATTCGATTTACTAGCGGCAGTAAAACTTCGGTGCCAATCATGTGCTTGTAGCGAGGATCATCTGGGTGTACCGCAACAGCGCCATCACCCATCATCGTCTCTGCGCGTGTTGTTGCTACAACAATGCTCTGCTCGCCTTCACCGTAACGAACTGATACGAACTCACCCGCATCATCTTGGTGCTCTACTTCAATATCAGAGAGCGCAGTAAGGCAACGTGGACACCAATTAATGATGCGCTCTGCACGATAGATCAAACCTGCATCGAAGAGCTTCTTAAAAATTGTGAGGACTGCTTGCGATAAATTTGAATCCATCGTGAAAGCTTCACGACTCCAGTCAACCGAATCACCAAGGCGCTTCATCTGACCAAGGATCTGTCCGCCGGATTCGGCCTTCCACTCCCAGACCTTCTTCACAAACTCTTCGCGACCTAAATCGTGACGAGTTATTCCCTTTGCCGCTAATTGCTTTTCAACAACATTCTGAGTTGCGATACCTGCGTGATCCATTCCTGGAAGCCAGAGCGCTTCGTATCCCTGCATTCGCTTCATGCGAGTTAAACAATCTTGAAGGGTCTGATCGAGCGCATGGCCGATATGAAGATTGCCGGTTACGTTTGGCGGAGGAATAACAATGGTGAACGGTTCCTTGGGTGAAGAGGAATCGGCGGTGAAGTAACCAGAATCGACCCAGTGCTGATAGAGCCGTGGCTCAATATCGGCAGGTGTAAAGGCTGGAGCGAGTTCGCGCTTCGTCATGGAGCGCAGTCTAAGCCATTAGCTAGCTGCGCTCTTCTCTTCTGAACTCTTCTCGCGGCGAGATGCTCGCTTTGGAATATCGCCGGTGCGCTCTACCAAGGTCGCTGGCGCATTAGATTCGATGCACGCCTTCTCGATAATCACCTTTGCAATATCGGTACGGCTAGGCACTTCGTACATCACACCGAGCAGGACTGACTCCATAATCGCGCGAAGTCCACGTGCACCGGTACCGCGTGAGAGAGCGAGCTCTGCCACCGCATCAAGTGCCTCAGGAGTAAATTCAAGATCAACATCATCAAGATTGAAGAGCTTCTGATACTGCTTTACCAGCGCATTCTTCGGTTCGGTAAGGATCTGCATGAGAGCAGGCTTATCGAGATTTTCAACACTGGTGAGAACTGGAAGACGACCAATAAATTCTGGAATCATTCCAAACTTAAGCAAATCCTCAGGCATGACATCAGCGAAGATATCTTTACGATTCTTCTCCTCTGCAGTCACAAGATCTGCATTAAATCCAACGCCGGCTGAGCCGCTACGCGCTTCAATAATTTTATCGAGCCCAGCGAATGCGCCACCAACAATGAAGAGAACGTTTGTTGTATCAATCTGAATAAATTCCTGATGTGGGTGCTTGCGGCCACCTTGAGGTGGAACAGATGCCACGGTGCCTTCAAGAATCTTCAAGAGCGCTTGCTGCACGCCTTCACCTGAAACGTCGCGAGTAATTGATGGATTCTCAGCTTTGCGTGCGACTTTATCGATTTCATCGATATAAATAATTCCAGTCTCAGCCTTCTTCACATCGTAATCTGCTGCTTGAAGTAACTTGAGCAAAATGTTCTCGACATCTTCGCCGACATAACCTGCTTCAGTAAGCGCCGTCGCATCTGCAATTGCAAAGGGAACATTGAGCATGCGTGCAAGAGTCTGGGCCATCAAGGTCTTGCCGCAACCCGTTGGACCTAGAAGGAGAATGTTTGACTTAGCAAGTTCGATTCCATCTTCACCACGTGACTCACCAGATTGCACTCGCTTGTAGTGGTTGTAGACGGCAACAGAGAGAGACTTCTTTGCGCGATCTTGTCCAATCACATATTGATCGAGGAATTCAAAGATGGATTGTGGCTTTGGAAGTTCGGCAAGGCCAAGTGTGTTTGCCTCGGAGAGTTCTTCAACGATAATTTCATTACAG
>CAJBMC010000124.1 GCA_903954055.1 uncultured Actinomycetes bacterium
CGGAGTACTTGCCATTGCCATCTCGCTCGCCCGCCAGCATCGCCTGGAGACCAACACCAGCTTGAGAAATCTCGCCCTAAATAACGGTAAATAAGCCTAAATTTCTCCTTTCTCGCCGCTCGAGTTACCCTTTACCTCCTGCTTCACTCGGCTACCGGCCGCTGTGGTTCAGGTTTTTAACCCTCCTGTCACGGAAATACCGTGGCCGTCTTAGTCCAGAGGAGGTCGGGTTAACACATGCGTCACTATGAACTCATGATCATTCTTGATCCAGATCTAGAAGAACGTACAGTCACACCATCACTTGAGACATATCTCAAGATCATCAAAGATTCCGGTGGAGTCGTCAACAAGCTCGATGTTTGGGGCAAGCGTCGTCTCTCATTCGAAATCAATAAGAAGCCAGAAGGCATCTACGCAGTAGCTGATATGAATTGTGAGCCAGCTGCAATCAAGGAGCTTGATCGTCAGCTCAACTTGAATGAATCAATCCTTCGTACAAAGGTGATGCGCCCCGAGTAATTTCGGAAAAACCCTCCACAATCGCGGAATTGCTTCCAAAGTTTGTGGGCGGTGGCGAGTAACTTATAAGCACGGACTCAACCAGTAGAAAACCCCAGAGAAGAATAGAAGGTAAAAAATATGGCAGCAGGAGATACAACAATCACATTGGTCGGCAACCTCGTTGACGATCCAGAGCTTCGCTTTACCCCATCGGGTGCAGCGGTAGCTAAATTCCGCGTTGCTTCAACCCCTCGTTACTTAGATAAAGCTACGAACGAGTGGAAAGATGGCGAGAGCCTCTTCCTTCAATGCAATATCTGGCGTCAAGCTGCTGAGAATGTTGCTGAGTCACTGACTAAGGGAATGCGCGTCATTCTTACCGGTCGTCTCAAGCAGCGTTCATATGAGACAAAAGAAGGCGAAAAGCGCACAGTCTTTGAGGTAGAAGTTGATGAGGTAGGTCCATCACTTCGCAATGCAACAGCTAAGGTCACTCGTACCCAGCGTGCTGCAGGCGGAAATGCAGGCGGCGGATTCTCTGCTCCTGCTGCTGACTTCAACGAAGATCCATGGGCTGCGGCATCAACGTCACCAGCCGGTGGTGGATGGGGTTCTCCATCTACAACCGACGAACCACCGTTCTAACAAATCCGTAACTAATCCATTCCTACGCAGGTAGGGCCCGAGAAGGAGCACCATAATGGGAGCAAGAAATAACCGTAACCTCAAAGAGGTTAAGAACAAGGGCGCTAAAGCTGCTGCTCTTAATAAGAAGTTCAAGAAGAAGCCTTGCAGCTTCTGTCGCGACAAGGTCACATATATCGATTACAAAGATATTGCGACACTTCGCAAGTACATCTCAGATCGCGGAAAGATCCGCGCTCGCCGCGTCACAGGCGCATGTACACAACACCAGCGCGCAGTAGCTACAGCTGTTAAGAACAGCCGTGAAGTAGCACTACTGCCTTACACATCTTCAGCGCGATAAGGAGAACTGACTACTATGAAGCTCATTCTTACTCGTGAAGTTGCAAAGCTCGGCACAGCCGGTGACGTTGTAACAGTTAAAGATGGTTACGCACGTAACTTCCTCCTCCCACGTGGTGCAGCTATCGCATGGACAGTTGGCGGAGAGAAGCAGATCGAGAGCATTCGTCGTGCACGCGCTGCACGCGATATCCGCGATATCGATCACGCTAAGGAGATCAAGGCAACTCTCGAAGGTGCAAAGATCTCTGTTGCAGTTAAGACAGGTACAGCAGGTCGTTTATTCGGTTCAGTAACCGATAAGGACATCGCTGCAGCTATCAAGACAGCGACAAAGATTGATATCGATCGCCACACAATTAAGACAACAGGCCACATCAAGAAGACTGGCAACTACTCTGTAAAGGTTTCACTCGGACACAATGTTGTCGCGACTGTCGCCTTCTCAGTAACAGCTGCATAACTCTTAATAGCCTTAATAAGTAGAGCCCGTCACCGTTATCGGTGGCGGGCTCTACTTATCTTCTAAGAGTTTATAACCAGCCAGATTTTTTAAACTTTCGATAGAGAAATACCGTGACAATCGCTAATCCACTCAAGACAATCGGATATCCAAATCTCCATCGCAGCTCCGGCATCGTGTCAAAGTTCATGCCATAGATACCTGCCACCATTGTTGGTACTGAGGCGAGGGCAACATATGCCGTTATTTTGCGCATATCTTCATTCTGTTGCAGTTGCACCTGTGCAATTTCAGCTTGTAGCGCTGATTGTAAAAGTGAATCAAGTCCGGATGCTGCATCAGATGCGCGCGATAGGTGATCTAAAGTATCTCGGAAGAATGGCGTTAATTCACTTGGGATATGACGAGCGCCAATACTTGCAACCTGTTGTAATGGAGCAAGTAGTGGATCAATTGCATGGCGGAACTCAATCACCTCGCGCTTAAGGAGATAAATTTCCTCTGAAGCGCTGACGCGTGAATCACTAAATACTTTAGCCTCTGCCTGATTGACGTCGGTCTCGAGCTCCATTGAGATATCGATGTAACAGTCAATAACGTGGTCCAGGATTGCGTGGACAACTGCATAAGGACCCTTCGCCAATTGTTCTGGGTTGCTCTCTAAGGTATGGCGAGTATTAACAAGAGGCGCACCATTTCCATGGCGAACGACAACTACGAAGTGTTCGCCGATAAAGATGAAAATTTCACCAGTTGTGATTTGGCTTCCTCTATCTTCATAGAAGACTGTCTTTAAGACGAGTACCTGTACATCTGGAAACTCTTCATACTTTGGACGTTGGTGGGCCATCACCGCATCTTCGATTGCGAGTGGATGAAAACCGAAGTCACCGATCACCTTATTAAATTCCGCCTCAGTCGGTTCAGCTAGACCCAACCAGACAAAGCCACCTTCGCTCTTCGCCTTACTAATTAATTCACCAAGATTTGATGGCTCCTTAAATCGGAGGCCATTTTGATAGAGGGCGTAATCGACGATCATGGAGTAATCCTCCCGCAACGATGTGAATAGGAGGTGAAGTCCACCCAGTGAGATGTCTTAGAGGTAATTACATCCACAAGATTCCCCGCCTGAAATCGCAGTTATCCACCACTATCGATAGTTATCCACACTTTATCCCCACCCTTGCACACAGGAAATGGGGAGTTACACACAGCCTTACGCACAGCCTTAGTCGCATTTGTCCCCTCCGAGTGGGAAGTTACTCCCCGTGAGCATCGCAGAGTTTCCTACCAATAACCCCCGCCAAGAGCGTGGGGCGAGTAACCCTGTCGGTATCGAATTCGAACGTACACCACCACAAGATCTCCAAGCAGAACAATCTGTACTCGGCGGA
>CAJBMC010000125.1 GCA_903954055.1 uncultured Actinomycetes bacterium
GCGGCATATGCCTCAATCGCAACCTTGTATGCATCGCGTGCCTTCTGGGCATCTGACTGTGGTTTTGCGGTCGCTGTAGGTGATGCAGTTGGAGCAGGTGTATCGACTGCAAATGCTGCGCCTGAACCTGCGATTAATCCTGCTGCAACGAGAAGAGCTACATTTCGTGGACTGATAAATGCTGATTTCATGATCTATCTCCTTTGTTCCCAGTAAGGGAACCTTTGGAACTTCGCCGGATACGAGCTCCTTAAGGTGAACTTTCCACCTGCACCTTGTGTAAAGCGTGTGATGGGCGCATGAGGGGTATGTGAATCCCTCGTGATTCCACCCATTGGTCGATCTTTGAGCTTTAGACGTCTTCTTATCTGAGCCTGTACTGTGCTCCCATCGCAGGTAAACATTCGTGCTTGTTACCAAAGGAAACCATGTTCACTCAGCAACGTCGTGTGGCCTTCGCAATTCTCGCCGCTCTTACGATGATCTGCTGTGAATTAACTTCGGCTTCTGCAAATGTGTTGATTTCAAATACCGTACTTGGATCAAGTACCGGCGCAAATGAATCAGGTTGCGGTTGGCTTGTAATGCCGGCTTCAAATATATATCCCTCATCAACACAAACGGTAGATGTAATTTTCACCTTGAGTGCAAATGCAAATCCTGCATATACATATGGCCTAGTCGGTGGTCAGTCAGGTGCGATCAACGTACTCATTAACGGTGGCTCTGCCTTTAAAGTGATCGACCTTGATTTTGGAGTTACAACCGCACGTTTCTATCTACAAAGCAGCGCTGCATTTGTACCAGGTACTTCCTATCACTTAGCGGTTCAAAATAATGGAACGACTTCTCGAGTCTGGGTCAATGGCGTCGCGATGTCCACAAGCAACTCATCAAATGCATCAAATTACCTCTATGCAAATCAGACTCGTAGCGGAAGCGCATATCCAGTAAAGCAAATTGGAAACTTCTACAACGGTACTAACACAGCATTCCAAGGAACCATCAGCTACGTCCGGATCGATTCCCAATTTGTTTATGCAATGACCGATACGGTCACAATGACCAGCACATTGGCTTCCACTGCAAACACGGTATTCCTCCTAACGCCCACCACATCGATTCCAACCTATTCGTTGCTCACTGCGGCAAGCTATTCCAGCCCCAATGTAACCTTTACGGGAAAGAATAACTTTGCGGCTGGCGAAACTATCACCGTGAAGGTCTCATCTGCTCCTTCAGGATTTGCCAAGACGAATGCAACTGTCGTTTCAGCGACTAGTACGCAGTTTGTGGTTAATTACGGAAGTTCCCCCGGCACCTGGGCCAATGGAAATCTCGGCGATGCTGTAACCACAACAGTTACCAAAGATGACACCTCTGGAACTGCGATAACTTGGTATGACGGAGTTTGCTCAACCGTCACGGGCGCACCTGGCATCGTTGTGGTTGTTGTAACAACTATCAGCCTTGCGGGTGGTGGTAATACCGTTTATTACCGGATCAACAACACAATTCAGGTGCCGATTTCTGTCGCTGGAAAGGTTTCGTTCTATCAGCAAGGTAAGAGCATCGCTGGTTGTAAGAATATTTTATTTCCGATTGGAACCGCCACCTGCAACTGGAAACCGATGCAACATGGTGCCACTGTCTTAACTGTTGTACTTAATCCAACAGATGCAAATTTGGTCACGACCGTCCCTGGTTATATGCAAGTCTTTGTAGTAACTCGCACAAGTCAGCGATAGAAATGAAAGAACCCCGTCAACGCGATATCGACGGGGCCCTATCAAGCTGATGTGTTCTAATTAATTATCAGATCCGCCAGTTGTCTTCTGAATCTGCATCAAGAATTCAACGTTGGACTTTGTGCCCTTCATCTTTTCAAGTAACAACTCAAGCGCAGCTTGTGGCTCGAGTGCGTGCAATACGCGACGTAGCTTCCATACGATATTGAGCTCTTCTGAACCCATGAGGATTTCTTCCTTACGAGTTGAAGATGAGACTACGTTCACCGCTGGGAAGATGCGCTTATCCGCAAGGCGACGATCAAGGATGAGCTCCATATTTCCCGTGCCCTTGAACTCTTCGAAAATCACTTCATCCATACGTGATCCGGTTTCAATGAGGGCAGTTGCCAAAATTGTGAGCGATCCGCCATCTTCGATATTACGTGCGGCACCGAAGAACTTCTTTGGTGGATAGA
>CAJBMC010000126.1 GCA_903954055.1 uncultured Actinomycetes bacterium
ATGTGAAATATGTATAGGACTGATGGAAGCCCGCTTTACCAAGGGCATGCATCATCGAAGGTGAGGTAAATGCCTCAGCTAAGAAAATAACATCGGGGGACTCAATCCCAATCGTATTCATCACATCAGCCCAGAAATGAACCGGCTTGGTATGCGGATTATCAACGCGGAAGATGGAGATACCTTTTGAAATCCAGAAACGTAATGTTTTCAGCGACTCTTCCAGAATTGCCTGGTAGTTATTATCAAAATTAATGGGGTAAATATCCTGATACTTCTTCGGTGGATTCTCGGCATAGGCGATTGATCCATCGAGGCGACGGGTGAAGAATTCTGGATGTTCTTTTACCCAGGGATGATCAGGTGAAGCTTGGAGTGCAAAATCAAGTGCGACTTCAATCTTGTTCTTCTTTGCAACAGATACAAAATCTTCAAAATCTTTCATCGTGCCAAGTGCTGGATTAATCGCCATATGCCCACCATCAGCGCTGCCAATCGCCCAGGGAACACCCGGATCTGTTGCAGTAGGAGTTAAAGAGTTATTGCGACCCTTTCGATGGGTCTCTCCGACTGGGTGAATCGGCGGAAGATAGAGAATGTCAAAGCCCATTGCAGCTACTGCCGGGATACGTAGCGCAGCGCTCTTAAATGTTCCGCTCGTAATTGTTCCATGAGCGTTCTCCTTCGCACCCTCACTGCGGGGAAAGAATTCGTACCAAGAACCGATAAGTGACTTTGGATGATCTGCTCGAACTGGGTACTTCTCTGTTTGAGAAGCCATTCTTCGCAATGGTCTCGTTGCACAGAAGCTACGAATTTCAGGAGTCGATGCGATTCCAAACCGATTGAGTGGAGCGAGCTTTAAATCCTTGAGGGCTTTAATCGCGCCTTTAAGAAGGGAGCCAGCAGATGAATCTCTCTCAATGACTTCTTCGAAAAGTGCCGCACCGATTGCGCACATGAGTTCGGCATCAACATCTGCACCGATTTTGATTTCTGCATCATGCAACCAGGTAGCGAGCGGATGGTCATAGCTTTCAATTGCAAATGAAAAATCACCACGGCCAGGAATTGTGACCTCTGCTGTATAGCGATCGCCGCCAGGCCAGATTTGGTGCATGATTTGGCGAGAAATTTCCTTGCCGTGCGAATCAAAGAGGATTACATCTGCGCCGAGGGCATCATGGCCTTCACGAAATATGGTTGCACTTACTGGGAAAGATTCATCAGGAATTGCTTTGACCGGTACAAATTCTCCCCCGAACAAAGTTGCGGGGGAGATATCTGCTACTGGAATTCGATTAATCAGCCAGATCCTTCAGTATTTCCTGCATCTGCCGCTGTGACATCGAAGATACGGTACTTGTTAATTGCCTCAGTCACAACGGAAGCCTTCACTTCACCGGCTTGCGCTAAGCGTGCGAGCGTCGCAACTGCAATGGATTCTGCATCCACCTTAAAGTGTCGACGTAGTGCGCCGCGAGTATCAGAGAGACCGAAGCCATCGGTTCCGAGTGCGTAGAAATCATTTGGAATCCATGGAGAAATCTGATCTTGTACTGCGCGCATAAAGTCAGAGACTGCGATGACCGGACCTTCTGCCCCCTTGAGCTTCTGAGTGATGTAAGCGCTCTTTTGTGATGTTGGATTAAGCAGGTTATGGCTATCAACTTCTAGACCATCGCGGCGAAGTTCATTCCATGATGTAACAGACCAGACTGAAGCTGAAACACCCCAATCAGTGAGAAGAAGTTCTTGTGCCTTCAGCGCCCAATTAACGCCAACTCCAGAGGCGAGAATCTGTGCATTCTTCTTCCGCTGCTTTTGACCCGGCTTGAGCAGATAAATTCCGCGAAGTAGGCCATCAACGTCGAGATTCTCTGGCTCTGCTGGCTGCTGATATGGCTCGTTATAGACAGTGAGGTAGTAGTAAATATTCTCGCTGTTTTCACCGTACATGCGGCGCAAACCATCCTTGAAGATATGTCCAAGTTCGTACGCATATGCA
>CAJBMC010000127.1 GCA_903954055.1 uncultured Actinomycetes bacterium
CAGGCAGTGATTACAGTTGCTGGTTCGAAGATTGCCAACGCAAAGTCAATTGCAGATCTCAAGGGCGCAAAGCTTGGCGCACAGGTTGGAACCACTTCTTACGCAACAATCACAGATGTCATCAAGCCAACCCAGCAGGCTGCGGTATTCGATACCAATGATGTCGCGAAGCAGGCGCTGGCAAATGGTCAGATTGATGGACTTGTTGTAGATCTTCCAACAGCCTTCTACATCACAGCAGTTGACCTTAAGGGCGGCAAGATTGTCGGTCAGTTCCCAGCCAAGGCCGGAGGCGAGCAATTTGGTCTCGTGCTCTCTAAGGGAAGCTGGTTGACCGCAGATATTTCAAAGGCGGTAGATAAGCTCCGTAGCAACGGAACTCTCTCCGCAATTGAAGATCAGTGGCTTGCAGCTGGCGCATCTGCTCCAGTCCTCAAGTAATTACATCGTCACATCATTGAAGAAATAGGCAGTGGCCCGATGACTTACTCACCTTCACCGTTGCAATTGCAGCGCGAAGCGGGAAAGCGTCGGGCCTCTCGCCGTTCTATCGGAATTGCTCTATTAAGCACGCTCGCACTTGGCGCAATTCTCGCCATCATTGTTATTAACGCTCAAGGTTTTAGCGCAGTGCAAGAAGCTTTCTTCAACGCCCACTACGCCAAGAAAGCTTTCCCGCGAATCTTTGACGGAATTCTCCTTAACCTACGAGTCCTAGTAATGGCCGAGTTTTTCGTTCTTATTTTCGGATTGCTCATTGCGATTGCTCGAACAACTTCATCACCGGTCCTCTACCCAGTCCGACTTCTTGCCACGATCTATACCGACATTTTTCGTGGCGCACCTTTGTTACTTGTTCTCCTCTTGGTTGGCCTCGGTATTCCTGGGTTGCGAATTTCTTACATACCCAACTCGGCCGTCTTCCTCGGCACTGTTGCGCTGGTACTTACTTACTCTGCATATGTGGCCGAGGTAATTAGAGCCGGCATCGAGGGAGTTAATCCAACGCAACGTCAAGCAGCTCGAGCGCTGGGACTTTCACAGACCCAGACATTGCGACATGTTGTGTTGCCGCAAGCCTTGCGCAATGTCACTCCCCCGTTGCTCAACGATTTAGTTTCATTGCAGAAAGATTCGGGGCTGATCTCGGTACTCGGCGCAGTAGATGCAATTCGCGCAGCCGGTATCGAGACGGCGCAATCCTTTAACTTCACACCGTACGTAGTCGCAGGCGGGCTCTTTGTCCTACTTACGATTCCGCTTACGAGATATACCGATTGGCTCATACGCCGCCAAGATCGCGCCCAGAAGGCACAGGGTGTCTACTAATGAGTGCACTTCTTCAACTTCGTAATATCCGCAAATCTTTCGGTGAGAGCCTAGTTTTAAACGATATCTCTCTCGAATTTCCTCAAGGTTCTGCAACTGTAATCATTGGAGCAAGCGGCTCTGGCAAGAGCACGCTGATGCGTTGCGTCAATCTCCTTGAAGAGCTCAGCGATGGCCAGATACTTCTCGATGGCGAAGATATAAGTCACTACGGGGTAGATCTCGACTCTATCCGCAGCAACATCGGCTCTGTTTTCCAGGCCTTCAACCTCTTTCCACATCTGACGGTGCTTGAGAACATCACACTCGCACCCCGCCTCGTGCAGAGGAAGTCAAAGTCCGAGGCGGAAGCGCTTGCGCACAATCTCTTACATCGATTTGGTCTTGAAGATAAAGCGAATGCATATCCCAATCTCTTAAGCGGTGGTCAGCAACAACGAGTCGCGATTATCCGAGCGATTGCCACCGGACCAAAGTTATTACTTCTCGATGAAGTTACCAGCGCCCTTGATCCGATCCTTATCGCCGAAGTCTTATCTCTTATTGCAGAACTGAAGCGAGATGGAATCACGATGATTATCTCGACTCATGAAATGGGTTTTGCCAAGCGGATAGCAGATTCGGTGGTCTTTCTCCATAATGGAATAGTCCGAGAATCTGGAACCCCACAAGAAATCTTTGAGGCTCCGAAGACTCCGCAGCTGAAAGGTTTTCTAGGCGCGCTACACGAGGCCGGTCGACTTTAATCTAGGAAGAAGTCCAACAAGAAATCTTTAGTTCCTGGAACCACGGCATACTTATCGAGATCTGTAATGCCCTCACTTGCCAAAACTTCATCATCGACATAGAAGTTACCGGTTGATTCGGTGGCAGGGCGATTGAGAATTATGTAGGCAGCATCCGAAAGAATTTCCGGTGTGCGGCAGGCTGCAGTATCGACTCCAGGGATCATGGCGAGAGCTGCAGTATCGATAGCAGTGCGTGGCCAGAGGGCATTGACACCGATACCATCTCGCTTAAATTCTTCTGACATTCCAAGTACGCACATCGACATTCCATACTTTGCCATTGTGTAAGCAACATGGTTCTTAAACCACTTCGCCTTCATTGATAGCGGCGGAGAGAGCGTCAAAATTTGTGGATTACGCCCCGCCTTTGCGGATTCACGAAGATATGGAATCGCAGCTTGCGAGGTAAGAAACGTTCCGCGCACATTGACATCGAACATCAGGTCAAAACGCTTGGCAGGCGTCGCTTCGGTCTTAGTGAGGTTAATTGCACTTGCATTGTTAATGAGGATATCAATGCCACCAAAAGTTTCAGCAGTTAGCTTGATCGCAGCTTCAATCTGAGCTTCATCACGGATATCGCATTGAATGGGAAGAGCTACTCCCCCGGCTGCCTCAATTTCGGCTGCCGCGGTGAAGATTGTTCCGGGAAGTTTTGGGTTTGGATCTGCAGTCTTTGCGGCGATTGCAACGGATGCACCGTCACGAGCAGCTCGTAGCGCGATAGCTAGTCCAATGCCACGAGAGCCACCGGTGATAAATATTCTCTTTCCTGCAAGTGACATTTATTTGCCTTTCTGTGACATTTTTTTCATAACGGCATCTGCAAACTCTTCAGATTGAAGGGCGAGCGAGAAGATTTGGAATTCAGCTTTCATCACCGCAGCAACTGCATCATGTTTGCTCGCCTTCATCAAGGCTTTCGTATTGAGTACTGCCTGAGGTGGTTGTTCTGCAATCACCTTTGCTAGAGCAATTGCTCCAACCTCGGCATCAGAGACAATCTCGGCAACGAGACCGATCTCCTTCGCATACTGCGGGGAAAATTCTTCTCCGGTAAGAAAGATCTTCGCGGCCCGTTGATACCCGACAAGAGCCGGAAAGAGCATCGACGAACCAGCCTCCGGTACGAGGCCGAGCGATGTAAATGGCATTGAAAATTTCGCGCTCTCTGAGGCAATGACTACATCGCAATGGAGCAACATCGTAGTTCCGACGCCAACTGCGTAACCTTTCACGGCTGCTACCAGCGGTTTAGTGAGGTTGAGTATTGACCCTAAGAATGCGGCGACAGTTGAATCTTCCGACGTTGGTGGATTGGACATGAAATCCATAATGTCGTTTCCAGAGGTGAAATTATCTCCTACAGCGCTGAGCACCACGGCGCGAATTCCGAAATCGCCATTAGCCTCAGTGAGAAGTCGGGCGAGCTCTGCATACATCTCTTTGGTAAGCGCATTCATCTTTTCTGGGCGGTTAAATCGGATGATCTGAACGAGGCCATCCATCTCAGAGGTGATAAGAGTCATTGAGAGAGTGTAAATGGTGGACATCTGCTTGGGAAGGAGGAGGATAGATGTAGCGACGGAGAGGTCCAAAAAATGGCACGAGATATAACGATCACGACTCGAGAACTGACACCTTTCGAACAATTAGTTCTTGGCTTGCTCTGTGAAGGTAACTCAAATGCTGCGATAGCGCGCGAGACCAATCACAGCGAAAAGGTGGTGGAGAATACGATTTCGCGTTCTGCCAAAGCGTTCAACATCAGCTCTGACGCTGATACCAATATTCGAGTATTACTCGCTCTTGCTTATCGCACTCACTATGGCGATGCGGCTTTTGATCGACTCAATGTTGCCTGTGCCCATCTGGAGATTAATGGCGAAGGACTTGGTATCTGCAACCGAGAGGTGCATTAGCTCACAGTGCATTAGGTGCTAGCACTCGCCCTTTAGCTTCTCTCTCACCCCAACCAGGTGTTGACTGTAAATAGCATCCAGTAGATGGATGAAATTCATGAACTGAAATTGGAGAGAGAAATGAAGAGAAAGACTTTCGATAAAATCGTGACTTTACTTGGCGCCGGGCTCACAGTTTTCTTAGTTGTTGTTGCCGGATTGGCAAATTGGGGAGCTTCATTTGCAAGTGACTCTGTTAGCTCTCAATTAAAGGCGCAACAGATTACGATGCCAGCGACTACAGAGAATCCAGCTGAAGCTGCAGATGTCACCGCGTATTTCAAAGCACATGGCGGGATGATGATGACTACAGGTAAAGATGCACAGATGTATGCCGATCACTACATCGGATTCCATATGTCACATATGCCAACCTACGCGGCGGCATCGGCTGCTGCACGTTCGGCCACTCCTGCCAACAAGGCTGTTGCAGATGCAACTGTTGAAACAGTATTTAAGGGCAACATGCTTCGCAGTACCTTGTTGACCGCATACGCCTTTGGAACTCTCGGTCAAATTGCAGGAGATGGAACCCTGGTCGCTTTAGCGGGAGCTCTGCTTATGTTGATATTCACAATCCTAGGAGTCGTACATATTCGTCGCACTCCAGATAGCGCGACGATTTAACTCCCCAACTCTCTCACACTCTCCGTTGAGGGGTTGAGGGAATAAAAACCCCCCGTCACCATAAGGTGCGGGGGGTTTCTTATCTTCCGAGAGGAAGAATTACTTTTGTTGAGCGGGTTAGCTATCGATCGAGCTTTCCTGAGATGAAATCTTCAGTCTTAGCGTGTGCCTGCTCATCTGTGTACTGAACTGGCGGAGTCTTCATAAAGTATGAAGATGGTGAGAGCAGCGCTCCACCAATCTTGCGATCAAGGCCAATCTTTGCGCAACGAAGTGCATCGATGATGACTCCAGCTGAGTTAGGTGAATCCCATACTTCGAGCTTGTATTCAAGGTTCAAAGGAACATCACCGAAAGCACGGCCCTCGAGGCGGACATAAGCCCACTTGCGATCATCGAGCCATGGAATGTAGTCAGAAGGTCCGATGTGAACATTCTTTGCACCCATGTCGTGATCAAGCTGAGATGTCACAGAGTTTGTCTTCGAGATCTTCTTTGACTCTAGGCGATCGCGCTCGAGCATGTTCTTGAAGTCCATATTTCCACCAACGTTGAGCTGGTAGGTGCGATCGAGGTGAACACCGCGATCCTGGAACAACTTAGCCATGATGCGGTGAGTAATTGTTGCTCCGACCTGTGACTTGATGTCATCGCCAACAATTGGAAGTCCTGCATCTTCAAATTTCTTCGCCCATACAGGGTCTGATGCGATAAAGACTGGGAGCGCATTTACAAATGCGCAACCAGCTGCAATTGCACACTCTGCATAGAACTTTGCTGCCTCTTCAGATCCCACTGGAAGGTAACAGATAAGTACATCGACTTGCTCTTCCTTGAGAGCTGCGACGATATCAACAACTGGAGCTGATGACTCTGTGATTGTCTCCTTGTAGTACTTACCAAGACCATCAAGTGTCTTTCCGCGCTGAACTTCTACGCCGGTCTTTGCTACATCTGAGAACTTGATTGTGTTGTTCTCTGATGCCCAAATTGCATCTGCAAGATCGAGTCCGACCTTCTTTGCATCCACATCGAATGCAGCTACGAACTTAACATTGCTGATGTGGTATCCACCAACAACTGCATGCATAAGTCCAGGAATCTCCTGGTCTAACGCTGCATCTTTGTAATATGTAACACCCTGAACGAGTGAGTTTGCGCAGTTACCTACGCCGACGATAGCGACACGAATGTCGCCAGCTCCTGTAGTGATCTTCACTTAGATTTCCTCTCGGTTGTAATCATTTCCTGCAGCCACGCAATTTCGCGATCTGCAGAGTCAAGCGAATGGCGGCGCCACTCTTGAAGGTACTTATCGATTCCAATTGGAGACTTCTCTACTTCATCGCGAAGGATTTCTGCCTTCTCCTGAAGTCGACGTAACCGTCCCTCAAGTATCCGAACCCGGCTCTTCGTTGGTGTTGGACTAAAGAATGCGAAACGAATTTCAAATCCTTCATCTTCCCAAGCATCAGCGTTGACGGATTCGGTGAGCGCCTCAAAACGTTCCATTCCGGCTTTGGTAATGGCGTAGACAATTCGTGGACGCTTGCTATTCCGGATCAGCGAAGCGCTTCCGGATTGGTTGAACTGTCGATCGACCGCCTCTTCCTGAATGGATCCAGCAAGGAGCATGCGACGAAGTTGCGGGTAGAGAACCGAGAACGAGATCGCCTTAAATGGGCCAAAGATGGTGACCATTCGCTTGCGTAGCTCGTACCCGTGGAGAGGTCCCTGCGCCAAAAGTCCAAGGAGGGCAAACTCCAGGGATTCCACACGTGAACGCATCTCAATGCTCGATTCTCTATATGACTGACGTTATGACCTGAAATATATCTATTCGATATATCTGGGCGATAGTTAACTCGAAATATGCCCGTTTGGCAAAAGAGACACGAGGAATAGCGAGATGAAAGGGGGTGAATTGGGTTCAGCCTCGCTCATTCACGCCTCAGTCGCGCCGCAGCAGCGCCTCCTAGGCGCCTCCTCACCGGGTTATAGGCTCACCCTGTGATTCCTTCTCGATACGCGGAGTATCTCGTCGCAGCGATGATCATCATCCTTGCACCCGGCCCTAGCGTCCTCTTTGTCATAGCCCGGGCAATTGCTTGGGGTCGAGCAACCGCCGTTCTGACCGTCCTCGGAAATGTCACCGGCTCATTCGTCCTCTCATCACTAGTGGCGCTCGGTATCGGACCCATCCTGCAGAAGTACCACCTCGCATATGTCGCAGTGCAATGGGGTGGCGGACTTTATTTGATGTATCTCGGAGTTGATGCGATTCGTAAACGAGCGGTGCATGCCTCCGATATGACCAACCAAGGTCCAGTTGGCCCTACTCCCCTGCGATCGATTCGAGATGGATTCTGGGTGGGCGTGCTTAATCCAAAGGCAATCGTCTTCTTCGCCGCGGTATTGCCGCAATTTGTAGATATCAAAGGCGATCATGTCACCAAACAACTGCTCTTCCTCGGATTAACTTTTTGCGTACTTGCATTCTTCTCCGATGGAATGTGGGGCGTCCTTGCCGGAACCGCCCGCGAATGGTTGGCCAAGAGCAATACCCGCCTTGAGAAATTACGCGGTACTGGTGGAACTGTGATGATCTGCTTAGGCTTTGCAGTGTTGGTTTCCGCAATTATTAGCAATTGACGAGAGAATCACTCCATGAAGAAACCGGCGACTCCAGCTCGAGAATTTATTGCCCCCTCTGATCTCACCTTCGGCTTCTCTACCTGCAAGCGATGCATCTGGATTAAGTACTGGTTCTCATTTGAGTTGAAGAAAGATTTTCCGCTGGTAAAAACTCTCTCTACCTTTCAAGAGGAGCACTTCCGTCGCGCTCCTATGCCTGCCCTTGATCCATCGCTACCTTCCGGAACTGTGAAGCAGTGGGGTCAATGGGTTAAGTCAAAAAATATTGTTATCAACGGCGTCGAGACTCCCTGGAAGCTACGTGGAATCTACGATCTCCTTGGCCACTATGACGACGGCTCTGTTGGAATTATTGATTGCAAAGTCTCTGACTCGGAGCGAGATAGCGGTGACTTCTACGCACCACAGCTTGAGGCCTATGCATACACTCTAGAAAATCCATTGTCTGGTAAGGCTTTCGCAGTCCAGACGATGGGTCTCTTGATTTGGAAATTAGCTGGAGTTGCGCAGACTCGCCCCAATGAATTTGTCTCACATGAGATGGGCTTTGGGGTAAACCAAATTTATGTGCCAGTTGATCGAGATCCAGAGAGATTGCAAAAGCTTTTAACCGAATTTATTTCCGTCGTTGATGGAGATATTCCAGATGCCGGAAGTGACTGTCACGCATGTAACTATCTCGATGGGCGCAATGCGTTAGAGATTTAACGCTTCCCAATTTACTGCGTTGGGGAATTACTCTTCAGAACCTGTCTCTGGTGCAGGCTTGGCGTTCTTTACTGCATAGGTATCGACATATTCTTGTCCGGACATCTGTTGGATCCGCTTCATAATTGCGTCGGCACATTCGCGCAGAAATAGCGCATTTGTTGAATCGCCTTCAAAATACATGGGTTCGCCGAAGGTCATTCCAACTCGCTTTACCTTAGGAATCACCTTTCCGGTCGGCTGAATCTTGTCGGTGTTAAACATCGCTACCGGAATTACTGGTGCGCCAGATTCGATAGCAAGTCGAGCTATTCCGGTACGTGCCTTATAGAGACGTCCATCAGGTGAACGAGTGCCCTCTGGATAGATACCGAGACAATTTCCATCTGCGAGAACTTTTAAACCAGTAATCAATGCCGCTTCGCTACGTCTACCGCCAGAACGATCGACTGGGACCTGTCCGAGAGCAATGAAGGTGAGCTTCTTCAATAATCCCTTTGGGCCAGGACTGGTGAAGTACTCACTCTTGGCGAGAAATGTAACTTTACGTGGAACAACTAGCGGCATAAAGATTGAATCGCTAAAGGAGAGGTGGTTGGAGGCGATAATCACGGGACCAGTGGCTGGCACATTGCGCAACCCTTTTACCTTTGGGCGAAAGGCGAGCATCAAGAATGGAGTCAAGAATGCGCGCAGCGTGCCGTATGGCAAGTTGTTCATGGTCGCAATCTAATACAACTCCCGCACTTGACGCGAATATATGCGTAATTTGTAGGAGATTTCCAGAGTTGAATGTGCAAGTATTCCATCATGGCACCTCGTGACCGCGACGATGATGAAATGGAACTCATCAACGCCGAATTCGAATCCATGGTTGCTGATTTAAATCTCGATCAATCTGCTCCAACAACTTATCTTGATGAGTTAGCGGCGATAGAAAAATCTGAGAGAGAAAATATTTATCTTCCACCTCGAACTCGTCGAGGAATTCATGGAACATTTCTCCATTTGATTCGATCCATCCAAGCGTGGTGGAAGAAACCTGGAGATGATAATTCGGATGGAGCAGTTGTATGAATAACTTTCGCTGGGGAATCTTAGGTACTGGTGGAATCGCACGCGCCTTCGCATTTGATTTAGCTCTTCTAGCTGATCATTCGGTCGCTGCTGTTGGTTCGAGATCTTTGGAATCTGCCCAAGCATTTGCCACGGATTTCCCAGGTGCGGTTGCCTATGGCAGCTATGCCGAACTTGTCACAGCTGATGTCGATGCAATTTATGTTGCCTCTCCCCATCCCATGCATGAAGAACATGCGATGCTTGCGATGCGCGCCGGTAAGCCCGTTCTCTGTGAAAAAGCATTTACGATCAATCTTCGCCAGGCGGAGAATCTCGTTAATTACTCCCACGAAAATCAGATTCCATTGATGGAGGCGATGTGGACTCGATTCCTTCCGCATATCCATCAGATTAAAGAGATCATCGCGGCAGGTACTCTCGGTGAGATTTACACCATCCATGCAGATCACGGCCAATACATTCCGATCGAACGCGCACTTCGTTTATGGGAGCCCGAACTTGGTGGCGGAGCGTTACTGGATCTCGGAATCTATCCCCTCACACTCGCCCACTTAGTTCTCGGTACACCGACGACAATTAACGCAATTGCAACTTTGACCGATAAGAAAGTTGATCTACAAACTTCAATGACACTTACCTATGCCAATGGTGCCCATGCCATGCTCTCTTGCACAATGGCGGTGCGCTCTAGCGTTGCTGCGGTCATTGCTGGCGAGAAGGCTCGGATAGAGATTGATGGTTCGTTCTACGCGCCAACATCTTTCCGAGTAATCACTCGCGATGGAGAGGTCACTGAATATCCGAAGAATTATGAAGGCGGCGGCTTGCGCGAAGAGGCTCGTGAGTTTGCGCGAGTAGTTCGAGCCGGCGAAATTGAATCACCGCTCATGCCTCATGCAACATCGCTAGAACTTATGCGGCAGATGGATCAGGTGCGTCAACAAATCGGGGTTGTATATCCGAATGAGTAGTTAAGCGCGTGCCAAGTCGGCCGCGCCCACTAAGCCAGCTTCATTGCCTAGCTTTGCCGGAATAATCTCTGGATAAGGGTGCTTTCCAGCAAATGGCATAGCGCGCTCCATCGCAGCTCGTGTTGGGGCCAACAAAATTTCACCAGCATCAATAACCCCACCGCCGATGACAACGCACTCTGGATCGAGAATGACGGAGAGCGATGCGATTCCGGCGCCTAACCATTGGCCGGTGGTATTAAATGCGGCTAGTGCCACCTGATCACCATCGCGTGCTGCATCTGTTATTGCGCGTCCAGTTAATCCTTGGATTGTGCCATCGCCGCGAGAAAGTAGGTTGCGTGCAAGATCGGGACTAGCGGCAATAGCTTCGCGAGCGTGGCGCAAGAGTGCATTTCCAGATGCGTACTGTTCAAAACATCCACGAGCCCCGCAGCCACAGAGATGACCTTCCGGAAGTACGCGAAGATGTCCGACTTCTGCTGCGATTCCAAATGCACCGCGGAGAAGTTCATTATTAACGATGATGCCGCCGCCGATTCCGGTACCAATTGTCAGCAACAACATATTGGCCTTACCGCTGCCCGCACCAAATCGCTTCTCACCCCAGGCAGCTGCATTGCCATCATTTTCTAAAACAACTGGCAGACCGATGAGAGCTGCGAGTTGCTCTTCTAATTGAACGCCATTCCATCCAGCAATATTTGGTGTCGCTAGCATTGTCTTTCGATCTGATGAGACGAAGCCAGCCGCAGAGACTCCTACTCGACCTACTGAGAATTCACTTGCAAGTTCACGTGCTACATCGGCAATGGTCGCCGTCAGTGATGTTCCACCCTCGTGTGGAGTATCACGACGCGAAGTTTTAAGAACGTTTCCATCCTGATCAACAACTCCGCCGAGAACTTTTGTGCCACCGACATCAATTCCGATAGTTAAATTCATTATTCGAACTGCGCCTGCAACTCTTTGAGCGCCTGATCGATAGTGGATTTTTCGGTCTTTGCAATCATCATCCGTGGGACAGGGAGTGAGAGCTCAACGCCTAATGTATAAGTCACTAAAGTTGTATCGGCATCGATCGCCTTAAGGGTGTACTTGCCATCCATCGTCGTCATCAAATCTGCCTCATCAAGTGAGAATGAAATCTCTGCCGGAGCTGCGCTCCAATCGTAGATAAGAGTCGCACGGTCCTTCATCACTCCCGCATCGATGGAGACGGTTGCTTTAATCGCTCGCCCCTGACTATCGGACTCATCGATCTCAACCTTTTTAATCGAGGAGAGCCATGTTGGATAGCCGGCGATATTGGAGAGCGTTGCTGCTACCTCTTCGAGAGGCGCCTCTACTTCGACTGATGCTGACGTTGATTCTGACATGACACGAAGGCTACCAATCCTTTCCTTTTTATACCTCTCACCGCTAGCGTTAGCGCCATGAATGACATCACGATTCCAGCCCTTGTTCCGGCCGCGACCGAAGGCAATCTCACCAATCTGATTGCAGAGCGTGCATGGTTTGAACCAGAGCGAATCACGATGTCTCGCCCGCTTGGCGATGGTTGGCAGGCGCTAACAGCTCGTGAGGTCGAAAGTGATGTTCGTGCCGCAGCTAAAGGATTAATCGCTGCCGGCATCCATGCCGGCGATCGTGTTGCAATCATGGCGCGCACTCGTTATGAGTGGACAATTCTCGACTTCGCTTCTTGGTTTGCCGGCGCAATCGTCGTACCTATTTATGAAACTTCTTCAGCTGAACAAGTTGATTGGATTCTCAACGATTCTGGCGCTGTTGCTCTCATTGTTGAGACACCAACCCATCGCGAATTAGTTGCTCCCATCATTCCTCCTCATACTCGCCACATTTGGACGATGACCGAGGATGTATTAGAAGTCCTTCGCAACGCAGGTGCTCATATTTCAGATGCCGAAATTGATAACCGTCGCGGCACCCTTGGTCCAGATTCTTTGGCAACACTTATCTACACCTCCGGAACAACGGGTCGCCCTAAAGGCGTTCAGCTGACTCACGGAAACTTCCTCGCTGAGTGCGGCAATGTTGTCCAAGGTGCAAGCGATCTCTTCTTAAAGCCAGGTGGTTCGACTCTGCTCTTCCTTCCTGTTGCACATGTATTTGGTCGAATGGTTCAAATCGGGGCAATTACTGCCGGCCTTCATCTTGCACATTGCAGCGATCCTGCAGGTCGACTTCCGATTGATCTCGCTTCATTTAAACCAACATTCGTTCTCGCCGTACCTCGTATCTTTGAAAAGGTCTATAACGGCGCCGAGGCAAAGGCAGAGGCGGCAGGCAAGGGAAAGATTTTCCGCAAGGCAGCAGATGTTGCAATTGCTTACTCGGAAAATTTAGATGCGAAGAAGTTCAAGCCACTTCTTTCACTACAGCATAAACTTTTTGATTCACTTGTCTACTCAAAGATTCGCAATGGTCTTGGTGGAAGAGTAGAGGCAGCGATTTCCGGTGGCGCTCCACTAGGAGCTCGCTTGGGTCACTTCTATCGTGGAGCTGGCGTCACAATTCTTGAAGGATATGGCCTTACCGAAACGACAGCTGGTGCGACCCTTAACTTGAGTACCGCTCTCACAATTGGTTCGGTAGGTCGTCCAATCCCAGGAACATCAATCAAGATTGCCGACGATGGCGAAGTTCTCATCGGTGGTCCGATTGTCATGCGCGGGTACTGGCAGAACGATGGCGCAAATAGTGATGCCTTTGATGGTCACTGGTTTAAATCAGGAGATCTCGGTCGACTCGATGATGACGGTTATCTCTACATCACCGGTCGCAAGAAAGAGCTGATAGTTACCGCTGGAGGTAAGAACGTTGCCCCCGCTGTACTTGAGGATCGCCTTCGCGCACATCCACTCGTCAGCCAATGTATGGTCGTCGGTGACAATCAGCCATTTATTGCAGCGTTGATCACCATCGATTCGGATATGTTGAAGGGATGGATTGCCTCGAATAATAAGACAGGCGCAACAGTTCAATCTCTTGTGCATGATCCTGATCTCATTGCAGTTATCCAGACCGCTGTCGATGAAGCAAACAAAGCAGTCTCTAAGGCGGAATCCATCCGTAAATTTGCGATTCTGCCGGAAGATTTCTCGATTGCAGGTGGTCAACTCACGGCGAAGCTCTCAATAAAGCGTCATATCATCGCAACTCAATACGCAGAGACAATCGCTGCTCTTTACAAGAAAGATTGATCCCTGACCCCAGTTCATTAACGGGGGTAGCCACATTGCAGGCTGTTCGAGCGTCGTAAAAGAATGGCTACATGGCCGCGCTCTCAGAACTTCGCTTTCTAGTGATTATCAGTGAATCTGAGTTGAGTAGTCAGCTGCTTATTGCCCTCAAAGGTGAAGGTGCTCGAAAGTTTGATGTGATTCCCGATTTTGCACTCGCAATCTCAACAATTAAGGAATCATTCTTTGATTGCATCGTCATAGATCGAGATTTAGGCAGTGGTGATGGAATTGTTCTGGCACCCATAATCAAGCGTCTCAATCCGCGCTCTGCCATATTTCTCCTTAGTACCAGTGCTCGCTGGGCGACTATCGATGCCGCGAAAGAGCTTGGCTTCAGCGCCCTCTTAAAACGGGAATCAGCGGCAGAGATAGCATCAGCGATTATCAGAATTGTTCGCAGCGCAGATGGATCCTTCCAATCGAAACTGGAACTTCTCACCGTGCGAGAAAGAGAGATCCTCAAAGATATCTCTACCGGAAAACGAACACTCGAAATTTCAGCGACGAGACATATCTCGGAAGGAACTATCAAGAGCCATCTCAGCTCTATCTATCGAAAACTAGGTGTACGAAATCGAGTAGAAGCGATAGCTGCAATTAAGAATTAATCGAAGAGCGCGTTAAATCGCTTCGACCAGTGGCGCCACTCCCACTCATCAATAATCCATTGCCTTCCACGAGCGCCCATCGCCTTTGCTCGAACGGGATCTCGCAGTAAAACTTTTATTGCATCTGCTACCGCGCTCGGATTGAGACCATCGACTGCGAATCCAGTTTCGCCTTCAAGCAGAGCATCAGGTGCTCCCCCGGAAAGTCCACCCACAACGGGCAAGGCGCAGGCACTTGCCTCGAGATAGACAATTCCTAAACCTTCGACCTCTAAGCCGGCAAGGCGAGAGCGACTGGGCATCGCAAATATTTCTCCAACTGAGATAAAACGTGGAAGTTCTCGATATTGAACTCGTCCCACAAATGAGATGTGGTTGAGAACTCCAAGTTGAACCGCGCGTTTATGGATGTACTCAAGGTGGGGACCAACACCAACGAACAGCAGGTGTGCGTCCGAAAACTCATTCAGAATTTCTGGAAGCGCTTCAACCAGAGTGTCCTGACCTTTGCGATGGACTAGCCGTCCAACGCTGACAATGATGCGCTTGCCATCGAGCTCTAACTCGCTCTTGAGTTGATCTGCATCTGTAGCAGGAGTGAAGTGCGCTGTATCGATGCCTGGTGCAATTCGTACGAGAGAATTCTGCGCCTTGGCCGAAAGTGATCTGCTAATCGCGATACGCGTGAATTTTCCGAGATATGTAAGGGCATCGACTCCGTTACCGATGCGTCGAATCGCCATTGTAAATGGCCACACCTTTGCCCACCACACCTCGTGTCCATGTGTGAGCGCGATAATTTTCGTTACACCAGCTCGTCTCAAGCCATGAGCTAAAAGTCCCAGCGGAGCTGCTGCGCCAAAGAAGACGCGAGTGATGCCGCGATCGCGGACCAACTTTCGAACTGCTCGCCCCACACGTGGGGTCGGTAGTAAAACTTTTGATTTATCTCGAATTACCTCGACACCAAAATCAGTGAGCCACGAATTGTCGTAGCCGCTGGTATCGCCTTGATTGGAAGTGTAGACAATGACAGATCCTCGAGGGGTTCTTTCAATCAGTCCGATGACAAAAGTTTCGATTCCACCAGCGCGTGGTCCAAAATCATTTGTGATGCAGAGAATCTTCTCGTCATTCTTCATTAGAAACGGCGTACCGCAACTAAATGCTTAGAGCCAAGTGAACCTGCCTCTGCAATCTTTACTCGAGATCCAGTACGTGGAGCATGAATCATCTTGCCGCCGCCAATATAAATTCCAACGTGAGATACGGGTCGACCGAAGAATAGTAGATCGCCCGGTTGTTTCTGATTGAGCGGAATTGACTTACCCATTCGAGATTGTGCCGCTGCGGAATGTGGAAGGTTTACACCAGCGGCTTGAAATGCGCGCATCGTTAGACCAGAGCAATCCCAGTAGACCATTCCATCGGCGCCAAAGACGTACTTGTCACCGATTTGTTTCGCTGCAAATTTAATGGCGATTCCGCCGCGACCAGAAATTCCACTCAACCCCTTTGCAGCTGCGAGTGAACTTGCCTGGTCAGCATCTTCTTGCTCCTGGGCAAGCTTGGCGAGGCGATCTCGATCTTCCTTCTTCAACTTGGCGAGAATTTCTTCCGCCGCCTTCAACTTCTCCTGCGCCACTGCGCTCTGTTGTGCCAACTTCTTCTCTAGCGACTTAACCTGGGCTAATCGATCTGCCGCGGTAAGCGAGGTGGCATTGAGTTTTTGAGTAGCTGATTGATACTTCTTTAATTGAATAGATTTTTGACGCGTAATCGCTTCAAGTGAGCCAGCCGAAGAAAGGTAGAGAGTTGGGTCGCTGGAGAAGAGAAGTTCCATACTCTGGCTCAGAGATCCAGATTTATATTGGTTGATTGCGATAACACCGAGAGTTTTGGAAATTGCATCAACATTCTTACCCTGGATAGCTGCCTGCGCCTGAATTCCATTGAGGCTACGGGTCAAGGTTGCGAGTTTTACCTTCGCTTCCTGTGCGCCTTCAGCAGCAGCAGTCGCCTGATCTTGTAAATCATTGACCTGTGCCTGAATTTGAACCAAGGTCGGGGCCGCGTGAGCAACCGGCGCCAGAGCGAGGAGAGAGGTTGAGAGGATGGCTGAGAGCGCCCACCGTGCTCGAATCGAGCGGTTCAACTTTATCATTGCGAAAGGCTAACCAAGTCGAGCGAGCATTCTCAACTTCTCGCGCCGGAATATGCTCAAAATATGGTGAGAATTACCATTCGAGCGAGGATATTCTTCCGAAATGGCTGTGATTGCATCGCTCGTTATTGGGAGCAATGGCGCAACAAGTAAGGGTGGAATCTCCGCTCCGCTTTCAACACCGGCAGATCGGGAAAGGTTCTTACAGCGCCACCGCAGCGCCGCCGCATACATCATCGGAAAAAATAGCGCAGCGCTCGAGAGCTATCGGGCAACAAGCGTTCCGATTTTTGTCTTCTCTCGTTTCACGACTCCCCTCACTTTTGCGCATCCGATGATGCAGCAGGTAACCGTCGATCGGAACCTATTGGAAATCACACGCATCATCGACCATCGGATAGATGGCGAGATTGTTGTGGAGGCTGGAGCATCGCTGCTTATGGCGATGGCAAAGTCAGGTGCAATAGATTTGATTGAATTGAGTCGGACACCGATTCGCGGCGATGGTGGATTTATTGACGTTGACGAACTCTTAGCTGATTTTGAAACTATCTCTGAGCGCGAAGTTGATGGAACGCGATTATTGGAGTGCCGATATCAGGGCAACTCCGCCAACAGCTAAGAGAACTCCTACATATTGAACCTTGTGGAGTCGCTCCTTTAAGAATAGGTATGCCAATACCGCTGTTGCAATCGGATAGAGCGAACCAAGAACCATTGCGATTGAAACCAAGCCCTTAGTTGTTGCCACACCAAGTAATAAGTTAGCCGAGAAATCTGCAATTCCAATTCCAGCAAGAAGTGGAATATCTCGTGGTGTCATTCCCCCGAAGTTCTTCCGCTGTAGAAAGAATCCAACGCTGACTATTAAAGTTGTCGCGCGCATCGTCACCATTGTAAGAAGTGAATTATCTTGCGAACCAATTGCCATAAATGTCAGAGCCGTACCAAATCCGAGCGCTGCACCTAGCGCAAGTAGAACTGGTTTTAGTGGTAAACCTTGAGTGATTTCTGGTCCACTAGCCAAGAAACCACCGATGACTGCAGCAACGACACCTACCATTACGGGAGTTGAGAGATCATCGCCTTTTATTACGAGCGCGAAGAAAAGGGGAATCAGAACACTTAAAGAACTTATCGGAGAGACGACTCCCATTCGACCGGTTGAGAGACCCGCATATAAACATAAGAGTCCGAAGTACCCGCATAAACCGGCAAGGGCTCCGTTGATGAGGTAACCATCGTGAGCAAAGGTAGGTGCTTTCCAATTAGCTGTAAGAAGAATCAAGATCGCACCGAAGAGGAGCCCAAATGCTTGGTTGATTCCGAGGACAACCATCGATGGTAATCGCTTGCTGAGGTTGCCGGCGTGATAATCAGCGCTGCCCCAAAGGAGACTGGAAAAGAGGGCAAGTATTGAGGCCATCTGCGCACCCTACCTAACGAATGGGCTCACCTCCCAGCTATTTCACCTCTTCAACTTTAGAATTCACTTGTGAAATCCCCTGCATTCTCCTTTGACTCGTTGATTTCAACAATCCGAGATTTCACTCCTCGCTCTGAAATCGAATTGGAAGAAGTTCCGGCGCCGCAGAAACTTGCTCAATACTCATTTGCATTTACTGCAGATCTCAGTAACGGACTCTTCGGCGATCAAGAGGATGAACTCGCATCCGGACGATTTGTAATTCTGCACGAACCTGGCGGCCAAGATACATGGGAAGGCGAATATCGCTGCGTCACTTTCATGCGCGCGACTGTCGATTCAGATATGCAGGCAGATCCACTTCTCCCTGAGGTCGGCTGGAATTGGCTACTCGATAGCTTGCAAGAGGCTGAAGCCCTTTATAGCGCACCATCAGGAACAGTCACTCGAGTATCGAGCGCATCATTTGGAAAACTTTCTTCACGTCACGATGAATCTGAGGTAGAGATTCGAGCATCGTGGTCTCCGATATTAACTTCGCCGCAAGAACTTATCGCGCATGTTCAGGCATGGTGCAATTTCATTAGCGAAGTTGCGGGCCTTCCTCCTATCGCCGAAGGTGTCGCTCCCATCAGTTCAGCACGTCGTCGTGGCTGAGATTCTCTTAGCTCCCTACGAGGGACTTCCAGATTTAATTTCAACTCCAGAACAATTCGATGCGATGTTGCAATCCCTTGCTGCTGGGTCGGGGCCATATGCAGTTGATGCTGAACGTGCATCAGGTTATCGATATAGCGCCCGGGCATATCTCATTCAAATAAAGCGCAATGGTGGCGGCTTACATCTCATCGACCCAATTCCATTTGGACCCGGTAGCCCACAATTCATATCGCTCAATGAACTGTGGCAAGATGAAGAGATAATCCTTCATGCAAGCACTCAAGATCTACCGTGTTTACGCGAACTTGGACTCAACCCTTCGATTCTATTCGACACCGAACTCGCCGGGCGCCTTATCGGAGCCCCACGCGTTGGGTTGGGCGCACTTGTCGAATCGTTACTAGATATTGGATTAGCAAAAGAACATTCAGCGCAAGATTGGTCAATCAGACCGCTGCCAGAGGATTGGCTCAACTATGCCGCCCTTGATGTTGAGCTCCTCGTTGAACTTCGCAATGAAATTGAGAAGCTTTTAATTGCACAGAACAAATTGCATTGGGCGCGAGAAGAGTTTGCTGCAATTCTGAGTGCGCCACCTTCACCTAAAAGAATTGATCCATGGCGTCGAACCTCAGGGATGCATAAGGTGAAGAAACGCACCCAGTTGGCGGTAGTGAAGGGGCTCTGGGAGGCTCGTGATGATCTCGCTGCACATCTCGACATCTCCCCCGGTCGCATCCTCTCCGATCTAGCAATCTCAACTATTGCGCTAGCAAGTGGAACATCACCATTAGAGAAGAAGAAAGATTTAGAGAAGGCCCTGCGCCCTATCGGACTTCGTGCACGTTGGTTTGAAAATACTCCACGCTGGCTCAAAGCTATTCAAGCCGCAATCGAACTACCCGAGGATGAATGCCCTCCTACGCGCAGCAAGAGCGATGCGCTGCCGCCGATAAAGATGTGGCGCGAACGTTTTCCAGAGAAATTTATCCCTCTCTCTCACGCTCGCTATAACGTTGCCTTGAAGGCAGAGGAGCTTCAACTTCCAGTTGAGAATCTATTGACTCCTGAAATTCTCCGACAAATCTGCTGGCGATTGCCGGCGGCCACAGATGTGCAGGCGCTGATGAGAGATCTCGGTGCTCGCCCCTGGCAGATAGAGATCGTTCTGCCACTTGTGATTGATGCGCTGAGCCAAGAGGAGGCGCTAGAAGTTCCAGCCGAAGATTCAGCTCAACTTCACGATGGTCAATCCTCTGATGAGAGCCCCGCGCCAGAAGGCGAGTAAGAAATCTCCGCTACCTCGTAGCAATTAAGGCTACCGACGAGTAACCTAAAAGCCTCACCACGCTAGCTAGGAGCTTTTGATGACTCGCACCGTTGTACTCGTCGATGCCGTTCGCACTCCCTTCGGAAAATCTGGAAGCGCATTTGTAAATACTCGCGCCGATGATCTTCTCATCCGAGCGATGCGTGGGTTACTGGAGCGAAATCCAAATCTTCCGCTCGATCAAATCGATGATGTTGCAATCGCAGCGGCGACACAAACCGGTGATCAAGGAATGAATATCGGCCGTAGCGCATCGCTCCTTGCAGGTTTGCCTAACACAGTTCCTGGTTACTCAATCGACCGCTGGTGCGCAGGTGCACTCACTGCAGCGACAACTGTCGCAGGTCAGATTGCAATGGGGGCGATTGATCTTGCACTTGCTGGTGGCGTCGAACATATGGGCAACCATCCGATTGGTGAATTAATGGATCCCAATCCACGATATCTGGCAGAGAAGATTGTTGATCCTGATGCAATGGCGATGGGTGCAACGGCAGAACGTCTCCACGATCGATTTCCTTCAATTACAAAAGAACGCGCAGATCGTTATGCGCTTAATTCACAGATCAAGACTGCAAAGGCTTATGAGCAAGGATTGATTCAACGTGACTTGATTCCGACCGCGGCACGTTCCGAAGAACTGGGATGGACGATCGTCTCTGTCGATGAAGGTCCTCGTCCAACAACGACAATGGAAGGCCTTGCTGGTTTGAAGACGCCATTTCGACCAGGCGGGCGCGTCACAGCGGGAAATGCATCAGGCATCAACGATGGCGCAACCATTGCGCTCCTTGCGAGCGAAGATAAAGCGAAAGAACTTGGACTTCCAATTAAAGCGAAGATGGTCACCTTTGCATTTGCAGGTGTCGAACCCGAGGTAATGGGTTACGGACCAGTCCCCTCAACTATCAAAGCGCTTGCAAAGGCGGGACTTAAGATTGAGGATATCGGTGCATTTGAAGTTAATGAGGCCTTTGCCGTTCAAGTAATTGCATTCCTGGAACACTTTGGAATCGCAGATGATGATCCGCGAGTCAATCCATACGGTGGTGCGATTGCGGTTGGACATCCGCTTGCCTCATCTGGTGTCCGTCTGATGATTAATCTTGCTCGCACCTTTGAATCACATCCGGAGATTCGATATGGCATCACAACCATGTGTATCGGACTTGGTATGGGCGGCACAGTTATTTGGGAGAACCCACACTTCACTGGAGGAAATAAGTAATGGCTACCGCACTCGTTCTGCCAGAAGGCGCACCTGAAGAAGTCATCACCGTATCCAAGGTCCGCGATGTCGACCTCACACCATTTGGTTTTAAAGGATTGCTCGCACTCATCACAATGGATAACGGACTAGATCACACTCGTCCAAATACCTTGGGACCTCAATCAGTTGCATCATTAGATGCTGCAATCACTGAGGCGCTCTCGCGCAAGCCGGCAGCAATCGCCATTACAGGTAAGCCATTTATCTTTGCCGCGGGTGCAGATTTATCGGCCATGTCATTTCTCACCGAACGTAGCCAAGCTCTTGCTATCGGCAAATTAGGACACGATGTATTTCGCCGGTTGGGTGAGATCGAACTCCCAACCTTTGCATTTATCAATGGCTTAGCTCTCGGTGGCGGACTCGAGATTGGTCTACATTCGAAATACCGCACCTTGGCATCGACTGCATTTACCGCACTTCCCGAAGTTTTCTTAGGTTTGGTACCGGGCTGGGGTGGGGCAACACTTCTTCCTAAGCTGATTGGTCCAGAGAAAGCAGTTCAGGTAATCATTCTCAACGCGCTTAACAACAACACCATGATGAAGGCGAAGGATGCTCACGCCCTAGGTGTTGTCGATGCCGTCTTTGAACCGGCAGATTTCCTCGAGAAATCAGTTGCCTTTGCTGCATCTGTCTTATCTGGTTCAACGAAGATTGAACGTAAGGATTACAGCAACGATCCTGGATGGGATCTTGCACTCGCAACTGGAAAGGCGGCTGCGCTCAAAAAATTTGGTGGCGCAGATATTGCATCACCTCGTAAAGCGCTCGAACTCATTGCTGCTTCAAAGAGCTGCAGCAATGGCGAAGGTTTCGATGCCGAAGATCAGACCCTTGCTGACCTTGTGATGTCAGATCCACTTCGCGCTTCACTCTATGCCTTTAACTTGATTCAGAAGAAGCGCAAAAAAGTTGAAGGCGCTCCAAAATCAAACCTCGCCCGTAAGGTGACAAAGGTAGGAGTCGTTGGTGCTGGCCTCATGGCATCACAGCTCGCACTTTTACTTGTGCGCAATCTCAAGTGCCCAGTGGTGATGACCGATATTGATCAGGAGCGTGCCGATAAGGGCGTTGCCTGGGTTCGCGCTGAACTTGCAAAGCTGGTTGAGAAGAAGCGTATGAGCGCCGAGAGCGCACAACGACTCTCGCTCTTAATCTCTGGCTCTGCAGATAAATCAGTCTATGCCGGATGTGACTTCATTATTGAGGCAATATTCGAGGAACTTTCGCTAAAGCAAGAGCTCTTTAAGACGTTGGAGGAGATTGTCTCTCCAGAATGTGTCTTGGCGACAAATACTTCATCGCTCTCGGTCGAAAAAATGTCAGAAGGCATGAAGAATCCAGAGCGTGTCGTTGGCTTCCACTTCTTTAACCCGGTTGCTGTGATGCCACTCCTTGAAGTTGCTCGGACATCTCATACTGATGATGCAACTACGGCAACCGCGGTCGAAGTTGGAAAGAACCTCAAGAAGACGATGATCATCTGCAAAGATGCGCCAGGTTTTGTCGTCAATCGATTACTTACTCGATTTATGGGCGAAATTACCGATGCCGTTGATGAAGGTACCGATCCAGCCACCGCAGATAATGCGATGCGTTCTATCGGTTTCCCAATGAGTCCATTTGAACTTCTCGGTCTTGTGGGTCCAGGCGTTGCACTACACGTTGCAGAAACTCTCAATAAAAATCTCGGCCCTCGCTATCGCATCTCCCCTACGATGCAGGCGATGGTAAAGGAAGGTGTAAAGACTTTCTACATCAAAAATGAGGATGGAACTTTCGGCGCAAATCCAGCTGCTGTTGCTCTGATCCATAAGGGAACAACTCCATCAACAGCAGAACAAGTTCGCGAACGTGCCCTGAAAGCTCTCGCGGAAGAGGCGCGAATGATGCTCGATGAAGGCGTCGTCGCTACCCCAGCCGAGATTGATCTCTGTATGTTGCTTGGCGCAGGATGGCCAATGCACCTTGGTGGAATTCTGCCGTTCTTAGATCGCGAAGGAATTAGCGAATCTGTGGGCGGTCAGCGTTTTCACGCTCCGGGAATTGCATCGGTTCTGAAGTAGAGCTCCACTCTACGATTTCACGAGCAATATGTTGAGCAGTGATTCCGAGATCTTCCAAGATTTCACCGCGCTTTGAATGCTCAATAAATTGAAGTGGGACACCAATGCTATGAATCGGAACTTCTAGTCGAGCATCACGGAACATCTCTGAAAGCGATGATGCGATTCCTCCATGACGAATTCCATCTTCTAGTACAACCACGCTCTTATAACGTCGCGCCATAGTAAGAAGTGATACTGGAAGTGGCTTCACCCAAATTGGATCGATGACAGTGACGCCAACTCCCTCACGGTAAGCCTGCGATGCTGCTTCGACTGCAATCGGAGCCATAGAACCCACACTGAGCAGAAGTACATCTGCGCTCTCGCCGCGATACAAAATATCGATTCCATCGCGACTCTCAAAGGCTGGAATATCTGCATGAACTGCCCCCTTAGGAAAGCGAAGCAAGGTTGGGCGATCATCAATATCAAGTGCTTGGCCTAGCGCCTGACGAAGTCGGGCACCATCGCGAGGAGCAGCAACTTCAAGAGTTGGCACAATGCCGGTGAGGGCTAAATCCCAAATACCGTGGTGCGATGGACCATCATCACCAGTGATGCCTGCACGATCAAGTACGAAAGTTACGCCAGCACCGTGAAGTGCAACATCGAGAAGTAGTTGATCGAATGCACGATTGAGAAATGTTGAGTAGACCGCAACGACCGGATGAAGTCCGGCGTAGGCCATACCGGCCGCACTCGTCACGGCATGTTGTTCAGCGATTCCTACATCGATGGTGCGATCAGGATATGCGCTTTGAAAACGATCAAGGCCGGTTGGGCCGAGCATCGCGGCAGTCAGAGCAACGATATCTTTTCGCTTCTCCGCAATCGCAACTAACTCGCTGCTAAATACTTCAGTCCATGAAGTCTTGCTTGCAGTGACTGGAAGACCGGTCTCAGGATCGACAATTCCAACTGCATGGAATTTCTCCGCCTCATCTGCAACTGCTGGGCTGTAACCGCGACCTTTTTCGGTAATGACATGAACGAGAACCGGCTCACCAAATTCTTTCGCCTGTTCGAGTGCACGATCCATTGCAGCGATATCGTGGCCATCGATTGGTCCAATGTATTTGAGACCGAGATCTTCAAACATACCCTGCGGTGCGACTATATCTTTGATGCCCTTCTTCACTCCATGAAGTGTTTCAAAGATTGGCGCCCCAACAACTGGTGTCTTATGAAGTACTTCTTTGCCCCAGTCCAAGAACCGCTCGTAACCTTGTGTCATCCGAAGCGTTGAAAGATGCTTGGCTAAACCACCAATTGTTGGAGAGTATGAACGCTCGTTATCGTTTACGACAATGACAAGGTTTCGGTTCTCCGCCGTCGCAATATTATTAAGCGCCTCCCAGGACATTCCACCAGTGAGCGCACCATCTCCAACAACGACAACCACGTGGCGATCACTCTGACCGGTGAGAGCGAAGCCGCGAGAGATTCCATCTCCCCAAGACAAGGCAGTTGATGCATGTGAATTTTCAATGACATCGTGATCTGATTCGCGACGGTTCGGATATCCAGCGATTCCACCGCGTTGGCGGAGACCATCAAATTGATCTGCACGTCCGGTGAGAATTTTATGAACATAGGATTGATGGCCAGTATCAAATAGCACCAGGTCCTTTGGGGAATCAAAGGTCCGATGGATTGAAATCGTAAGTTCAACAACACCGAGATTTGGACCTAAGTGGCCACCGGTACGTGAAACTTTCTCCACCAGAAAATCGCGAATCTCAGCTGATAGCTCGACCAGTTGGGGAGGCGTCAGCGCTTTGAGGTCCTGCGGACCTTTGAGAGAATCGAGCATTGGGTAAGTGTAAGTTACCCGCGCAATGAACGTAGAACGAACTGCATGATTCCACCGTGGCGGTAGTAATCAGCCTCGCCAGGTGTATCGATTCTCACCTTGGCAGCAAAGCTCTTATCCCCCGCGCTCACCTGAACCTCCTTAGGAATTCCTCCTTCATTGAGGCCGGTGATGCCGGAGATTGTAAATGTCTCCTCACCAGTCAACCCGAGCGATTGGGCGTTCTGACCACCAATAAATTGAAGTGGAAGCACTCCCATGCCGATGAGGTTGGAGCGATGGATACGTTCAAAGCTCTCTGCAATCACTGCACGAACGCCGAGAAGCGCCGTTCCCTTTGCAGCCCAATCTCGAGAAGAACCAGATCCATACTCTTTTCCAGCCAAGATAACGAGTGGTACGCCGGCAGCTTGGTATGCAACAGATGCATCGTAAATAGTTGATTGATCTCCATTGCTGAGGAAGTTGCGAGTAAAGCCACCTTCAACTCCATTAAGGAGCAGATTCTTCAAACGGATATTGGCGAAGGTTCCACGAATCATGACTTCATGATTACCTCGACGTGAGCCGTAAGAGTTAAAGTCTTTGCGATCGACACCATTTGCTTCGAGGTACTTACCGGCTGGTGAATCCGCCTTGATATTTCCTGCTGGTGAGATGTGATCCGTTGTCACAGAATCGCCAAGAATCGCAAGCACACGAGCACCTGAAATATCTTTTACCGGAGTTGGTTCGGCCGGCATTCCTTCAAAGTACGGAGGCTTGCGAACGTAGGTCGACTTTGGGTCCCACTCAAATGTATTTCCAGTTGGAGTGTCGAGTGACTTCCAACGATGATCGCCTTCAAAGACGCTGGCGTAATCCTTAGTAAACATCTCTGATGAGATTGAAGAGTCAATCACATCTTGAATCTCTTGCGCTGATGGCCAGATATCCTTTAAGAGGACTGGATTGCCATCTTTATCATTGCCTAACGAATCAGTTGCAAAGTCGTGATTCATTGTTCCAGCAAGTGCATATGCAACAACCAATGGCGGCGATGCCAAATAGTTCATCTTAATATCAGGGCTGATGCGACCTTCAAAGTTGCGGTTACCTGAGAGAACTGCGGTAACAGCGAGATCGTTCTCGTTAACCGCCTTACTAATTTCAATGGGAAGCGGGCCAGAGTTACCGATACAAGTAACGCAACCATATCCAACGAGGTTAAAGCCAAGCGCCTCCATATATGGCGTTAAACCGGAGCGGTCGTAGTAATCGGTGACGACCTTTGAACCAGGTGCAAGTGTTGTCTTCACCCATGGCTTTGAGGTGAGCCCCTTATCTACCGCCTTCTTAGCGAGAAGAGCAGCGCCAATCATGACCGACGGATTAGAGGTATTAGTACAGGATGTAATTGAGGCGATTACGACGTCGCCATTCTTAACCGTAGTCTTGTGGGCACCTACTGATACCGGATAAGAATCTTTACCTGTTTTCTCGGTGAAGTAAGTTGGCAAGATAGCTTCAAATTTCTCTTTTGACTCTGAGATTGAGATTCGGTCTTGCGGGCGCTTGGGGCCAGCAATTGATGAGACCACAGTAGAGAGATCAAGTTCGATATGTTCGGAGTAGCGAGGAGTTGCAGCTGGGTCGAACCACATTCCTTGCGCCTTTGCATACTGTTCGACGAGTGCAACTTGATCTTCGCTGCGGCCGGTTAAACGGAGATAACGAAGAGTCTCTTCATCGATTGGGAAGATGGCACATGTTGATCCGTATTCCGGAGACATATTTCCGATTGTTGTTCGATTAGCCATTGGGACTGCAGCGACGCCAGGGCCATAGAATTCAACAAATTTACCCACTACACCATGCTTGCGGAGCATCTCGGTGATAACGAGCGCCATATCGGTTGCGGTCGTGCCGACCGGGAGCGAGCCCTTTAATTTAAAACCGACAACTCGTGGAATCAACATGGAAACTGGCTGA
>CAJBMC010000128.1 GCA_903954055.1 uncultured Actinomycetes bacterium
GAGAGGCGGCACATTCAGCAGAGGGTGAAATCCGAATTCATGCTGAATTTACCTTGATGCGCTATCAGGAGATGAAGTTGGAAAGTAGTAAGAAATCAAACGTGGGCGGCGAGGGTGTCGAACCACCAACATCCGCCGTGTAAACGAGGAAGCTCCAACTATCGCTTCATGATCGAGACAAAAAGTTTGACTTGTCATTTAGAGATTTTGCGAATCTTTCCTAATACGCTTGATTCATGCGTAAGAATATCTTCATCACAGCACTATTTTCGCTCACAGTTATCTTCGTTCCGCCTGCAGTTTCTGTAGATGGAATTGGCTATGTGGATTCAAATGAGCCAGCCATATATTCAATTGATAAATGTTCAAGTGCAACGGCAATGAATTGCATTGAATCTGTCGGAGTAGTGAGTGAAGATGGAACCTACACTGATGCAACTCTCACTACTTACGATTCAATGAATAAAGTCGTCGATTCAAATGGAAATACACATTACAACGGTCAATCTGTCTGGTCTGCTCAAGGAAAAATTGTCAAACTTTTTGCCTCGCTAGATTCGATAAATTCTGTACTTTGGAAGAATTCAGATTCAGATATTCAATACGGCGCTGCGCTTCGAGTCACCGTTAATGTCGATGATCCATTGAATACCAAAGTACGAATAAAGGTAAGAACTAGCTGGCTTCGCCCTCAGAGCGTTCAGGTGAAAATGAATGACTCCGAGTTCAATGACGAAATAATTCCTGGAGGACACCGTTGGACTGTTGAGGGCAAAGGTCTGGCGCACTCCAGCTTTAACTATCCAAGAGCTGCCGGAGCAACGCAAGAGATTGCAGATTACGACGGAGTTCTATTTGATTTCTTTGTACATCATGCGGGCATTGATGCAAAGCACAGCTTTTGGCCTCCGGTCTGTGCTGATCAGGGCTATACCGTCCAAACCAATAACACCAATGAAACAGGTGAGCCAACCTGGGATGTTAAGGAACAAACCTTGCAATTTGGCATCTTCGCCCCACATCTCACCGCATCGGGAGAGATAAATAAGGGCTACTTTAAATTTTGGACCACAGATAAGTTTATTAATTGCAAGTTTCCAGGAAATACACTCTCAAAGTCTGCAAATCTTTCCATTCAAATTCTCGATGAAGATGGCACACCGGTTGTGGCAACAACTCAGATTTCGCATGCAAATGGACAGATAAAAGTTTTGGCTACAGGATTCCATTTCTCTTCACCAAGAATTGTGATTAGAGCAGCGAATACAAAGCCGCTTACTCTGATTAAATGCCAGAAGGGCAAAGTGATTAAGGTAGTGACTGGTCGCTCACCGGCATGTCCAAAGGGTTACCAAAAGGTTAAGTAGATTTCTTTGGTTTCTTAGTTGTTGGATAAGTTATAAATAACGTGGGCGGCGAGGGTTTCGAACCCCCGACATCCTCGGTGTAAACGAGGCGCTCTACCACTGAGCTAGCCACCCGGCTGTGTACTGCTCGCGAATACTACTTTATGAGAGCCCCTTATTGAAAACTGGCTGAAAATACGCGGGGAATCTACATATTCGTCATCGCGATGTAACAGAGAAGGTTTACAGTTTTCTCATGGCACTCTTTCAAATGCAGATCTCACTTCCTGACCGTCCCGGCTCACTCGGAGCCATCGCCTCTGCAATCGGTGCTGCCGGCTGCGATATCCGTGAACTCGTTGTTCTTAAGTCAGAAGATGGCAAGGGTTATGACGACATCACGGTTGCAGTACCCGGCACAGATCCATCTGATTTAGTAAATGTACTTAACTCCATTGGCGGAGTGAGCGTTATTGGAATCAAACAGCTCTAAATATTAGAGAGCGGCGAGCGCAGCCTTGTAATCATCATTGCTGCGAGCATCACCAAGTCCATTAACAACAGACCAGCGGATGGCTCCCTCTTTATCAATTACAAATGTCCCGCGAAGTGCACATCCGCGAGCTTCATCGAAGATTCCATAGGCCTGGGCAACTGCGCCATGTGGCCAGAAATCTGCAAGTACTGGGAACTTATAGCCCTCTTGCTCTGCCCAAACGCGTTGTGTAAACATTGAATCGCATGAGACAGCCAACAGCTCGACATTATCATTCTGGAAAGATGAGAGGTCATCACGCATCGCACACAATTCGCCGGTACATGTTCCGGTAAATGCAAAAGGAATAAAGAGCAGTACAACATTCTTCTTACCTTTAAAGGATGAGAGTGAAACTTTATTTCCGTTTTGATCTGAAAGTTCGAAATCTGGCGCTGCGGTACCAATTGAAAGAGTCATAGCGCAAACCTATCTCTTCGCAGTCTTCCTCGCCACTAGACGAGTTGCATTCCAATCTGTTGCGACCGATAACGTCGATGTTTGCGATAAGCCAACGTTGGGGGCTGCATCCTGAATATCACTCGGCTCGACATGTCCGTCACGACCTGCTTTAGGGGTTAGAATCCAGATCGCGCCGGATTCAGAGAGGTATGTAAGCGCATCCACTAATTCATCTTCGAGTTCGCCATCACCATCACGCCACCAGATGATTACAGCGTCTACGACCTCTGATGTATGGTCTTCGATAAAGTTTGTTCCGGTGATGTCAGCAATTGCCGAACGCAAAGGCGCATCGCTATCGGATCCGCGACCAATTTCGAGTACGAGCTCGCCTGGTTGAAAGCCCATTCCTTCAACGCCCATTCGCTGTGCCACGGGCTAAGTCCAATAGATACTGGCCGGTTTAGCAATAGGCAGAGCGCCTGATTTTTACGGAGCGGGGCCCTTCTCAGGTAATGGGAGTCACGCTTGATTATTTTGCCTCCGAACCCGGAAGGCGCGAGAATATGCACTATGAGCGAATTCCAAGGCCAGGCGGATTACCTTCTCAATCAGTTGGTGGATACAGATCCAGCAGAGACTCTCGAATGGCAACAGTCGCTCGACGCAGCTCTCGCAGCGGCAGGTCCGGTACGTGCTCGTTTCTTAATGCTCGCTCTTTTACGTCGTGCGCACGAGCGCAATGTTCCAATTTCAAATCTTCGAACAACTGATTACATCAATACGATTACTCCAGAATCAGAGCCACAATTTCCAGGCGATGAAGATATCGAACGCCGTATCCGTTCGTATGTTCGCTGGAATGCCGCAATGTTGGTGCACCGAGCACAGCGTCCAGGTATCGGAGTAGGCGGACACATCTCAACATATGCATCTTCAGCTTCTCTCTACGAAGTTGGCTTTAACCACTTCTTCCGCGGACAAGATAACCCAGGTGGTGGAGATCAGGTCTTCTTCCAGGGACATGCGAGCCCTGGAATGTATTCACGTGCTTTCCTCGAAGGAACTTTTAATGAGCATCAGCTCGATGGATTCCGACAAGAGCTATCACATCAAGGTGGCGGACTTTCTTCATATCCACATCCACGTTTGATGCCTGACTTCTGGCAATTCCCAACAGTGTCAATGGGTATTGGTCCGCTCAATGCGATCTATCAAGCGCGTTACAACCGCTATCTACATAATCGTGGAATCAAGGACACATCAGATCAGCATGTCTGGGCATTCCTTGGTGATGGTGAGATGGATGAGGTCGACACACTCGGTGCAATTGGATTGGCATCACGTGAGAAGCTCGACAATTTAACTTTCGTTGTTAACTGTAATTTGCAACGCCTCGATGGTCCGGTTCGCGGAAACGGCAAGATTATTCAAGAGCTCGAATCCATCTTTGGTGGTGCTGGCTGGAATGTCATCAAGGTTGTTTGGGGTCGCGGCTGGGATCCACTTCTCGCACAAGATCGCGAAGGTGCACTCGTCAACATCATGAACACAACTCTTGATGGTGACTATCAGACATTTAAGGGTGAATCCGGCGCATATGTTCGCGAGCACTTCTTCGGTAAGGATCCACGTACCGCAGCGATGGTTGCAAACTATTCCGATGATGACATCTGGAATCTCAAGCGCGGTGGCCACGATTACCGCAAGCTCTACGCTGCATATTTAGCTGCAACTCAGCCAAACGGTAAGCCAACTGTCATCCTTGCAAAGACTGTTAAGGGTTGGACACTTGGTTCTCACTTCGAGGCTCGTAACTCAACGCACCAGATGAAGAAGATGACACTTGAAGACATCACAGAATTCCGTGATCGCCTTCAGATTCCACTTCCTGATAGCGCACTTGATAAATACACACCTGCATATTTCAAGCCAGCGGCAGATTCTGTTGAGGCGAAGTACCTGGCAGAGCGTCGCGCTGCATTGGGCGGAACAGTTCCACGTCGTCGTGCAATTTCTAAGCCACTTCCAACTCCCCCAGATTCAGTCTACGAATCTGTTCGACGTGGCTCTGGACATCAAGAAGTCGCCACAACAATGGCATTTGTTCGCATGTTGAAGGATCTTGTTAAGGATGAAGGTATTGGAAAGCGTATCGTTCCAATCATTCCTGATGAGGCGCGTACATTCGGCCTCGATTCTCTCTTCCCATCACTGAAGATTTACTCACCTCACGGTCAGCAGTACACATCTGTCGATCGCGAATTGATTCTCTCTTACAAGGAATCAACCTCTGGCCAGATTCTTCATGAAGGAATTAATGAGGCTGGCTCTGTTGCATCATTTACAGCTGTCGGTTCTTCATACTCGACACATGATGAACCAATGATTCCGATCTACATCTTCTACTCGATGTTTGGGTTCCAGCGCACCGGCGATGCATTCTGGGCAGCATCAGACCAGATGGTTCGCGGTTTCGTACTCGGAGCTACAGCGGGTCGCACAACACTTAACGGTGAAGGTCTTCAGCATGAAGATGGACATTCACATCTACTTGCCGCAACAAATCCAGCCGTTGTTTCATACGACCCTGCATATGCGTACGAACTTGGACATATCTTCAAGGATGGTTTGCGCCGCATGTACGGTGAAAACAGCGAGAATATTTACTACTACCTCACTGTCTATAACGAGCCATATCAGCAGCCAGCAGAACCAGAGAATCTCGACGTTGATGGCCTACTTCGCGGAATTTATCTGCTCAAGCCAGGTCAAAAGCAGCGGAAGAAGAATGCACAGATTCTCGCCTCCGGAGTTGGTGTTAATTGGGCGTTAAAGGCACAAGAACTTCTTCTCAATGATTGGGGCGTTTCAGCTTCAGTCTGGTCTGTTACATCATGGAATGAACTTCGCCGCGATGGCCTAGAAGTTGATAGCCATAACCTGCTTAATCCAACTTCACAAGAGAGCGCTTACATCACTCAGAAGCTCAAGGGGGCAGAAGGTCCGGTCATCGCAGTCTCTGACTTTATGCGCGCAGTACA
>CAJBMC010000129.1 GCA_903954055.1 uncultured Actinomycetes bacterium
AGCTCCAGCCTCAAGCGCCAACTGCATATTCTTATTGTTGGCATATTGCGCGATAAATCCGGCGGCAAATGAATCACCGGCACCAGTTGTATCGACAACGTCAGTGGGAAGGGCCTCAACATAGATGAGAATCGATCCTCGTGCCTTTCCGATTGCGCCATGTGAGCCTCGCTTAATCACCACTGCTTCACATTCTCCTAATAGAAGTTCAAGTGCTTGTTCAGAATTGGTTTCACCGGTGAGGTAGATCGCTTCTTCTTCATTGAGAATCAAGACATCCATCATTCGTATCCATGACTTCACATCGTCAAGTGCAACCTCCATCATCGCTCCCACAGATGCTGGGTCGAAGTAGATTGGAATTCCGGCAGCTTTGATCTTTGTAATCATCTCTAATACGCCAGGTCGAGATAGTGGATCTAATGGAGAGTAGCCAGAAAGATAAACAGCGCTATAGCCATCGAGCGCAGGTAGATCACCGATATGGAGTCCGGAATTTGCACCATTATCGGGAAACATAGTTCGTTCACCGGTGGGATCCACAAGGACAACGACCACGCCAGAAGATCCGTTATCGACCATCAAATTTTCATGATGAACGCCAAGTGCATCAAATTCGCTGATAAGAGCAGCCCCGGCAGCATCATCGCCAACATGGCCAACGATGGTTGACCGTGCATCTGTGCGTGTTAGCCATGAAGCCACATTTCCCGCAGCTCCACCACCGTGAGTTGAAATCTTTGAGGGTGTATCGCTGCCGTAATTGATTTTATCGGGCATCACGGCAATCTTGGTGATGACGTCGAGCATTACATCACCAATGCAGAGAACCTTGATAGACATTTCGATTTTCTCGAATTACTTCTTACAAGCAACTGCAATATCAGCAGCGAGAGCTGAATTTGATTTAATGATATCTATATTTACTGTGAGCGATTCACCTTCAGAGGCGGTGTGGAAATGCTCTAGTAAAAATGGCGTCACATATTTTCCGTGAATCCCAGCTTTCTCAGCACCAGCTAATCCGCTCTTCAATATTGCATCGTGACGGGCGCGATCCATCTCTTTCGCTACTGGATTTGCAACTACTAAACCGTTGTTGGTCTTGAGCGCAACACGCTTTGCAATCACTGCAGCAATCTCATCTGCGCTATTGACCTGATGCTCGATAGTGAAACCGGATTCAGTGAGATAGAAACCTGGGAATTGAATTGTCTTATAGCCAACGACACCAATAGCTAAGGTTTCAAGGCGCTCGAGCGTTGCACTGACATCGAGAATTGATTTCACGCCAGCGCAGACAATTGTGATATCAAGTTGTGAGAGCGCAGTGAGATCTGCTGATTCATCGAAAGTTTCATTAGCACCGCGATGTACACCGCCAAGTCCACCGGTAGCAAAGATATTGATACCCGCTAGAACCGCGAGGTGCGCGGTAGCGGCAACAGTTGTTGCGGCCGATTTTCCAGATGCCGCGATGATGGCAAGGTCACGGCTTGATGCCTTTGCGATGTCATCTCGATTTGCAATATCGACGAGCTGATCATCGGTCAATCCAATATGAACGATTCCATCCAGGAGAGCAATAGTTGCAGGCACTGCGCCACGTGAGCGAACAATTTCTTCTACTTCGCGGGCGACGGTCAAGTTAGATGGACGTGGAAGACCATGGCTAATAATCGTTGACTCGAGAGCAACGATTGGCTTACCGGTTGCTAGCGCGTCAGCAACTTCTGGCGATGTATGGAAACTTAACTGTGACATGGCCAGAACAATACTCGTGGGATGATTGGCGGGTGCACCTTTCGCAGATTATGCCCTCCATCTTTTCTGGGCTTCATCTTGCAGATACGCAGGATTTTCTCAACTGTGGTGAAAGTCCCACTGGTCGCGAACTTCTTTTTCTCATCGATGGCTTTGGCGCTGATCTCTTAACTCGCTTCGCCGAACATGCTCCAACATTGTCGTCGTTGACGCAACCACATCTGATTGAAACTTCTTTTCCATCGACAACCTCTACAAGTCTGGCAACACTCACAACAGGTTCGATGCCAGGTGCGCACGGGATGATGGGTTACACAGTACGAGTTCCACGCAGCAGTGGTCGCGTTCTTAACTCATTGAAGTGGGATGAAAGAGTCGATCCAGAAATCTGGCAACCTATTCCGACCCTATTTCAACGAGCAACTTCTGCCGGAATTAATGTCACACATGTCGCAGCAAAACGATATGAAGATACTGGATTTACTCGAGCAGTCTTTCGCGGTGCACATTACCGCGGCGCCAATATCACGAGTGACTTGGTGGGAGAGACGGTCATCGCGCTGCAAAAGACGCCCTCATTTGTATATCTCTACGTTAATGATCTCGATGCAGCTGGCCATTCTGATGGTGTCGGGTCTGAGAAGTGGATTGCAGCCTTATCAAGTATCGATGCGATGGTGGCGCAGCTACTAGAGAAGCTTCCATCTGGTGTGCGCATCTGGGTTACTGCAGATCACGGGATGATTAATGTCGAAGAGAAGATTGTGATGGGCGTTGACAACTCGCTTCTTGAAGGAATCGCCACGGTTGCTGGCGAACCTCGGATGCGCCATCTCTATCTGCCACAGGATTCTGATCTGGCGCCACGTGCGGAGGTAATTGCTACCTGGGAGGCAACGCTTGGCTCAAAGGTAAAGATGTTTACGCGCGAGAGCGCAATTGAGTCGGGATTGTTCGGAGATCAGGTTTCACTCGATGCGGCAGAGCGAATCGGTGACATCATCGCCATCGCCCAAGGAAATCTTGTACTTCTCGACCCCGATCGCGCAGATAAAGAAGGTGCGATGGTCGGCCACCATGGTGGAGATAGCGTTACTGAATCAACTGTGCCGTTATTAACAAATGTAAAAAATTAATTGTTCTCGTAATCTTCTTCATTATCTATTGAATCTGCAACCGGTGCCTTCGCACCAAACATAATCTCATCCCATGAAGGAATCTTCGCGCGCGCGACAACACCATCTTCGGCATCTGCAGCGGTTGGTGTATCGCGAATCGCAACTAACCGTGGAGTCTCTGGCTTATCTTCCACTGCAACTGGCGAGAAGAGTGAATTGGCACCAGGAAGATCAATCGAAGTCGTAGCAGGAGCTGGCGTTTCGATGCGCGATGGATGATGCGGTTCGGCGTTAATAAATCCGGGTTCGATGATGCGTGCAGGTGCTTCTTCTCCAATTAACCAAGCGCCATTGTCATCGGTGGGATTGACTGTGTGGCGGGAGGTATCAAAGTTCCAGGTTGCTACGCCATTTCCATCGCGATTAGGAAAGTGAAGCTCGATATGCCAAGTGGTATCAGGAAGGCGCCAGGTGTTCCACACCAAATCATCGGCATCTACTCC
>CAJBMC010000130.1 GCA_903954055.1 uncultured Actinomycetes bacterium
GCTTCTGTAATTTTTTAACTTTCGCTCTCTTCAGAGGTGATTCGGGTAGGAAGGATTCAACTCTCAACACTGCAATTGCAATTTTTCCTAGTCGGCCAACGGATGGAAAGAGTAGAAAACGCGGCTCCCACATTGGTTGAAATTTTGCATTGAATCTATAGAGGGATTCCATCTGCACAAATCTCGAGGCGAATATCAAGAGCTTATGGTTGAAACGAGTGATTGGCCCGGCGCCGAGTCGTTCACCTCGCTCGAAGATCGATCTAAAGGTCGCAAAGTTAAGTGAGAGCTTGGTTATCTCATGTTGGCGGGCGTACTCAATGGTGGTGTGAATTAATAACTCGTTGATACCGGGCGAACTCTGTGGGGCTCTACGCATCAAATCTAGCGAAAGGCCATCGCTTCCCCAAGGAACAAATTGCAAGAGTCCAACCTTCTCGCCCAACCGCTCTGCCCAGGTAATGACTGCATCGCCATCTTCGGGCGAGCAGAATCGACCGAGCGCCATAGAAAATCCTCGTTCATCGCCACCGCGTCGCCACAACTCTGCAAGACGAGCAAAGGTTTTTAACTCTGTATCTGAGAGTTCAGAGATGCGGGCGGTGAAGGCAACTAACTCTTCTTTGCGCGCTCTATTGAGGGTCTGTCGAACATTTTTTAATTGCGGTGTCTCAATGTTGTAATCCTGAACCAGAACTATTGCTTCATCACCTATCTCTAGCGCCTCAAAACCTGTCTCACGACTCCAAATTTCACCAGCGTATTCAGAACATCCATAGACTGCTGGTACCCACGAATGGCGATCTGCTTCAACGATGTAATTCTTGATTGCAGATGGCCAGCACTCTGGATCTCCAAGTGGATCCCCCGAGGCAATCATCGTTCCCTGGGTTACGGAGTAAGCGATCGCTGCCTTGCGATTATCTGACCACATCAGAGATTTATCGTCTCGCAGGGCAAAGTAGGCCAATGAATCTTTAGGCGGATACTTGGTAAGTAATGTATTTAATTCAGCTCGCTCTTCGAAACTTTGCTTAATCTTTACTTCAACCGGACGAAGTACCTTTGCAATTGTCGTTGCAGCGATAAATGCTCCGAGGTAGACAAGTTCCGTCTCTAATCGCTCCTGGAAATGGGGAGAGCTAAAAGGTACTGGCCCCGATATTCCAAAGAAGCCTTTTATCGTGATTTCAAAGGTCTGGACGATGGATGGCCGGAAGAGAAAATACTTCGAATCAAGATATACGAGAAGAATTCCAACGATTGACGAGAGCGTCGCAACTCGGAGAAAATAGATGAAGTCACCCACTCGAGTATGTGGGTCTGTAACAGTATTAAATTTCTTTCTATGCACGAGTAAGAAAATGAGTATCAGCAGCTCAAGAAAGAGATGTGAGATGCCAAAAGCACCGAAGACAAGGTGGGATGTCAGTCGGTGCGATATGTATCTATGTGCATTATGGAGTAGACCGATTGCGATAAGAGCGCCTTGAAGCGAGCTCGCGATCAACCAAGCCCGTCGACGTCTATTTCGAATTCCTCTAGCGATGAGCAATAAAGAGATTGCAATAATTAAAGAGGCGGCTTCGGTCAAATTTGTGACGGTCGAGTGAAGATCTCTGCCGACAACTCTGACTAAATGAGGGAAACGATGAATCGATAAAAATCCAACCAGACTTAAGGACTGGGCAATGAGAAGGCCTGCTAAATATTTTGGAGCCTTACTCTTCTCATGCATGAGCCAATCTTAGAAGAGTCGAAATCTCTCAAATTACCGCTCTATGCTCAGGGAGATAAAACTCTCAGCAAACTTTTAGCTTTGCTATTTGACGGAGAAGGTGACGGAAACTGTTGAAGTGACGGTCTTCGCGATGCTTGAAGTGTCATATGCGCCAGCATCAGCGGTCATCGTTGAATCCGGAGTAGTCACCTGGAAAACTCCAGCCCGAACAGATTGAACAGAGCCAACTTTTCCACCGACAGCTTTTGTGATTGCCTCGGCACGCACCTTTGCATCCTTCATCGCAGCCTCCAATAGTTGTGGGCGCAGCGCTGGAAGAGTTGAGATGTAGTACTGAGGACCATAGTTATTGACC